>JACMPO010000170.1 GCA_014377455.1 Flavobacterium sp. | reverse complement strand
ATGAATCAATTCCATCTAAATGAAAATCAGTTCGCTCATTTAATTGGCAAAATCAGGATGTACCAACATCTAGAAAAAGATGACCAAAAGAGTAAAGGAAAATTTCTTTTAAACGATGGACAAATGAATTCTGTGGTAAAAGACTATTATACTTGTCCACACTTTTCAAGAGATGATAACAAAAATATTTCGCTTTGGAATTTATACAACATATTCACAGAAGCCAATAAGAGTAGCTATATTGATTCCAATTTAGAGAGAAATGTAAATGCATACGAGTTTATAAATATGACCGCAAATTCGTTGGAAAACAACAAGCCTAATTGGTTCTTACAATTATAATACTATAGCTTTTTTATTAATAAACATCTAAAAAATATAGATGCAAAAAAGCAACTATCTATTGTAAAAATGAACAAAAATCAATTAGCAGAAATGCTCAAATACAGCTCTCCAAACATAATTTACGTTGTAACATGGAATAACATACTTAAGAAAGTGTTTTGTCCCTTCAAAGTTCGAGTAAAGAATGACATCGGAGAGCTTTTTAGAAATCAAATTGCTTTGGTTGAAGCGGTTAAAGTAACCAACGAACTAAAGACGGTTTACATTATTAATGGTAATGCATATTATTACTACCATTTTGACATTATTATATAGCTGTTTTGCTATATTGGAGTATGCTGTATTTTGTATAACCAAGCTTTTTAGAAGGTCTCCATTATCAAAAACCACTGAAAACGTATTTTTGCAAATAAAAAAGTTAAAAAAACTACATTTTTTATTATTAAAGTGTAGTTTTATAGCTTTTAATATGTCGTTTTTATTTATTTAACAAATAAAATAATAATATACTTAAAATAATTAGGAATTGTCAATAATATTGTTTATCTTTGTATTTCTAGGATTGGCTTACTAAAGGTTCGTGATTTCACACTGCAAATTAAAAAAACTACATCAAAAAATTATAAATTTATCACTTCGGCTTTTATCAAGCTAATTCCATTTTGCATATAATTTGAGTACACTTTTTACCTGAAAAGAATCAGTCAAAAGCAATAAAGTATTTAGAGAAAATGCATTTCAAATTTAATATTCAATAAATTTTTAAGAAATGGTTTTAAAACACAATGAGTCCCAGAATAACACTGGGCAAATGGCAATGGTAAATTATAAAGACGAATTAATTAATTATTCAACTAGCTCTACTTCCCTTACTTCTTATTCCTTATCTACATCAACTTCATCATTACCCTTCATATATGTTACTGATGATATAAACTCGAGCAAGTCTACTAAAAATCCAGTAAAATTAAAGGTTAAAAAGCAATATGACATTGAAATAACAGGAGAAAACCATGCAGGTTTTCCGCTATTTTTTCAAAATAATATCAACACAATATTTATTCCCAAAAATATCAAAACTCATTTAGGGAAATTTGTACCAAAAGAGTATTTGAAGAATATTGACAGAGATAAAAATATTGCCATCGAAAAATGTCTCGTCTTTGTTTCGAACCTTTCGTCAACAGTCTATTCTGATGATAGATGGAAAAGTTTGTCTTCAACCCAGATTCACGAACAAACCAAAAAAGGTAATGACAATACATTTATTTATACCCACATTATTAAGGCACTTACCTATAAATCAAACATTAAGGTTGCAGTAATTATGGTTAAAAAAAATGAATATGGGTATGAAACCTACCAAGAAGGTATTGCTTGCAAAGAGTACAGCCTCACAGACACCTACTTTAACGGGAGTTTGGTCGAGTATATCATTAAAGACAAGGGAATTATTCAAAAAAGAAATAAGTTTTTTTACAGTCAATTAAAAAAAGCCGTTGACAGCACCATTGGTAATAATTTAATTGATCTCTATTCAAAAATTGAACTTCCAAGTCATGCTGAAATTAATTTAGAAGCGAAAAGATTAACAAAATTAAAATATAGAACTAAAAAAGGTAAGACACTTACATTTTTAAATAAACATCCAAGGTCATATTATAAAGATGCTAATTCAAGAAGTTTTGTAGAGCAAAATATAAAATTATTTGACTATTTAACTAAACGAGGATTTATGATTCCAATAATTGGTAAAGAAAAATCTGGTGGAAGAATAGTTGACAGTTTTACTCTAATGCCAAGTTGGATTAGAAGATTAGTTAAAATTGATGGAAAACCTATAATTGAAGTCGATTACAGTGCCTTGCATCCAAATATTGCAATGTCAATTTATGGTGGCTCTAAAAAGAATCTTACTCATCTCGAAGTTGCAGAGAATAGCAAGATAGACTTATCTGATGTTAAAATAGCGCACCTCTCTTATTTCAATGAAAGAGTACATGGCATGAAGTGTAGCCCCCTTTATAGCTACTATAGTGAATCAGAAATAGCGATGAATGAAGCAATCATTAAGGAAAAACAAATGAGCTTAAAAGGGCATAAAACAACCTCTATGAGGATGTTTGCTAAAGAAGTTGAAATAATGACAGAATGCATTAAACAACTGAATTATAAAGGGATTTGCGTGGGATATATCTACGACGCTTTATTTTGCAAAGAAAGTGATGCAAAATTAGTAGAAGAAATAATGAATAAAGTTGTTTTGGAGCACAGTGTATACACAACCGCTAAAATAGGCTAGAAATAGCCCTATACTTTATTAAATCAACTGCCTTATAGTTTCAAAATTAATTACTTATCAAATATGGAAAATACAATCAATACTTATATTATATACAAAGCTCAAAACACTTTTACAGGTGAAACATACATAGGAGCAACAACAAAATCTCTTGAAGAGAGAAAAATAGACCATTTACAAAAAGCCAATAAAAAAGTTGGTAGTTATTTTCAAGAAGCAATTGGGACTTATGGTCCTGATGCTTTTAATTTTGAGCAGATTGACATGGCTTCAAGCAGTGACGAACTCGCATCTAAAGAGATAAACTATATATCAGAGTATTCCGCGCTTGAAAATGGCTCTAACTCCGACAAGGGAGGGGGAATCAAGAAAACCGTTTATAAATACAATTTAAATGGCTCATTAAATGCAACATTTGAAAACTTAACCCTAGCTTCAGAAACTATAGGTGTAAGGAAACAAGATATAAGCAGAGCCTGTTGGAGCGTAAATCAAACCCTAGGTGGTTTTCTTTGGAGTTACAATTGTACAGAATCATTCGTTCCAGAGCTAGATAACAGAAAGAAGGAAGTAATCCAATCTTTTTTAGATGGTAACTTAATATCTCAGTACATTTCTGTTGCAGAAGCATCCAGAAAAACTGGGGTTTCAAAAACCTGCATTGCCAGATGTTGTCGCGGAGAACGGGAAAATAGCGGTGGATTCCTTTGGAAGTACTCTTAAAATTAAGGCGGTGTAAAAACCGTCTTTTTTTATGCAAAATAATTAAAATTTGATGTGTCAATTAACTATGAGGACAGTATAAAAAAATTTCTATTTATTCAATTTCTTTATTCCAGTTTGTAAGCGATTATTAAATTGAAACATATTATCAATTGTATGTCCTGAATTTAAAAACATTTGCGATAGAATCAATGCATTAAAACCCAATTCTTTGAAAATACATAATTTAGTTACTGTTTCAATATAAATGGATGCGTAATACAATTCAAGTCCTGAAAAGGTTTCATCTTTTGGAGTACGATGCACTATGTAATTTCGAGTATCGACAACTTTTTTAATAAAATTGTAAAATTCAATTCTTTGAGGAAGCACTAATAGAAATTCTTCTTTTAAATCTTTCAATCTATCCTTAAAATAAGGCTCCTTCCCAGTTTGCTTATATCTTCTATGAAAAATTTCTATTGAAAAACAACTATTCAAAAAAGCAATTTGATTGCTTATTCTTGTTTGAAAATACCTGTCCAATATTAAATCAACACTGTCCGACAAATCAATGTTTTTAAACCAAGCCTGTAATATAATATTTATGTCAAGTGCTATTTCATCAAATTTTGGAAATTTAACAGCATCTATTCCTGTGTTTTTAAAATTATATGTTTCCATAAAAAATTTCATAGAAACTAGTGAATCTATATTTTCATACTTTAAGTCTTTGTTATAAAACGTCAAAAAATCAGGATTTTTATCATAAACACCTAAGAAAGCTAAAAACTTTTTAAATTTTTTATATACTTCAAGAAATTCCCAAAGAGATAAATTACTAGTAGTCCTTATTTTTAAAGTAACAAAATCATTAACCGTTAATCCTGTTTCTCTGCCTAGATTTTGATTTAGAGAAAATAAAATTTCTAGATTAAACTTCTCAAAACTACCTAAATCGATGGGGTCGTGCTTGAATAAGGATAAATTGTTTTCAAAAATATTGACTTCATTAAAAATTCTTTTGTTTAACCAAGTTCTAAGAGAAGGCATTATTACAGATAAACTTGAAAAATTTAAATCTTGCTCGCTATTCATTTGAACACCGCATAGAATGTAGTTTACAGTTAATTTTCCTTCATATCCACCAACACCTATTGAAGTTCCTCTTATATTACACTCTAATAATGAAACAAAGCCTAACCCTGTAAAAGCTCCTTTTATTAAATTATACTTTTCTACACCTAGTAAGTTTATTGAAGCTTCTATCCAAAAATCATCACCATCTATAAATAAACGAACACCTTCAATTTTTTGAAAACCATTTTCTTTTGGTAGAAATATATGTCCGAAGTATGATTGCATAGTTTAATTAATCTCAATGTTTATTAGTCTGTACCTTTTTTTGACAACTGTATCATAGCTACTTTTAATACATTCCAACATAGTTTTGCGGTATGAATATCAGGATTAAAATTTTTACTAATTTGTTCATACGGATGGATGTAATTTCTAAAATCTCTTACTGTATGGCTAAACTTTTTAACATCTTCTTTTAAAAGTCCTATTTCATTAGCGACATCAATAAAATTACTTAATGACCATTCGTGGAAAGATTTTACTTTACCTTCTTTATCTTTTGGAGCAACATTTGTCTGATTGAAATCTTTTGGATTTTTATATGCAAATCCCAATAATATCCCCTCTAATGAACTTCCTATAAGTACAATTGCTGACAAAGGAGCGTTTCCCTTAATGTTTGCTTTTATCTCTTGAATTCTTGAATTTAATATGTCACTTATTATTCCGTCTAAATTTAATTCATAAATTGATATTTCATCAAACTCCTGATTAATAAAATCTTCTTCATTTACTGCTTTTTTAACATCAAAATTTATTTTATCAGCCTTACTAAAAGAAATATCTTTTCCGTTTCTAACCAATTTCCAATCATCGAAAGCTAGATATTCATTAAAAGAATTGATGTGGTTTTCTAATACATCATAATTACCGATAAAATTAACAGGAGCAAAAACCATTTTAATGCACTTGTCTAACTCTGGCGTACCATTTATTTTTTCTAGTTGATCATCTGTATATTTCCATCTTGACGGAAAACCTTGTCCGTAAAATTCCTTAAAGCCCAGTTGATTAAAGAAACTTACTAAATTTGAACCAGAACGATATTCTGTTTCTTCGTTTATCAAATCCCTTAATTTCTCTAAAGTTTTTTTACTTAATATCATCCCTAAAACGCATTAAATTTATCCCCTAAATAGTGCTTCAGATTGTATTTTATAGTGGTGTCCAACGCTCTTTCCAAACAGATAAACTTCGTGTCTGTATGGGCTTTAAAATGGCTTACAGTCTCAGGTGCAATGCTCACATCAAGGCAAATTAAGGTTTCCTTATCTCCATCTGTAGCAAATAGAATTTCATTTTTTGTAAACTGCTCTTGAGGTATTGTTTTATAATTAAGAGTGAAGTTATTTTTCAATAAAATCTCCGTTAACAGTTCTTCTTTATTAAAGGCATTTACCAATTGACTTTCTTTATCAGCAATATATTTTTTAAGTAATTCAAGATTTTCCGTTTCGTTAAAATCTGGGCTTGGTGCAAAATCAACTCTAGGAAAATTTGATTTTTGTAGTTTGAAAACTTTAAAACCCAATCCTTTTGATGCATCTTCTTTTTTATCTCTTGCAAACAAATCTGGTTGTTGACTTTCCTTTTCTGTAATTATTTTGGCAATAACTCTTTTGTTACGTTCTATGGTAATTTCACTTATCTTTTTATAACCTGCTTTATAGGCTTCACTTTTTTTATCAATAGCTTCTGGAATTTGTACTATTATAAATTTACGATTGCCACCATCTTCTTTATTAAGCTCCATTATAGCTTGACCAGTTGTGCCTGAACCTCCGAAGAAGTCGAGTACTAGAGCATTTTTATCATTAATAATTGAATATAGATATTTAACGAGAGTTGTAGGTTTAGGAAAACTAAATATTTTGTTACCAAAAAAAGCAATCATCTCTTTATTGCCATTTTCACTCATACCGATGTTTACAGGCAAAATTGTTGAAACTGCTTTGATGGCATCTTCGTTTCCATATTTTTTTAAAGCTTTTTGTTTATCTTCACTTTCAAAAACTCTATAAGATGGAATATTAGTGTTTAAAAATTTATAATCATCGGGGAATACTATTTTACCTCTATCATAATAATCTTGAAAAGTATCTTTCGTTACTGACCAAACTCTTTGGCTATTGAATTTATAAATTTTATTTGTTTTAGGATCTTTCAAATCAAAAGCTGAATTAGGTCTTTCTTCTGCACTAGTTTGCTTTGTTAAATCCGATAATCTCCAACGATCATTTGGATAATCCTCTGTTTGATAATATTTTCTATCAATAGTTAATCCTGCATTAAATTCTGATTTAGCATATGAAATTATCCATTCATAATCTTGAGATACTCCAAATGGAACATCACTTTTTGCGGTTCTTTTCTTCCAAGGAAAAAGACTTACAAAATTCTCCTCCCCAAAAACTTCATCACATAATTTTCTTAAATGATGCACTTCGTTATCATCTATAGAAATAAAAATTACACCATCTTCTTTTAGTAGTTGTCTTGCAATAAGTAATCGACTATACATCATATTCAACCAATTGGAGTGGTAACGTCCATCTGTTTCAGTATTGGTGTCTATTTTAACTCCATTTTCTAATATTTCAGCATCTTCCCAATAGCCTTTTTTGTCTTGTGTAAAATTATCACTGTAAACAAAGTCTTTACCTGTATTATATGGCGGATCAATATAAATGCATTTCACTTTTTCACGGTAACTACCACTCAATAACTTTAAAACTTCGAGGTTTTCCCCTTCAATAATAAGGTTTTCACTTTCAGTAGAATTTACACTTCTTTCTTCATCATAAACTAAGGTAGCATTGCTCGGTGTAAAGGCATTGCGTTTGGCTTGGCTTTTACCGAACCAACGAAACTCATAGCGTTCTGTTTCATTAACACTTTCTGGACTTACAGCTTTCTTTACTTCATCGATATTAAGGCTTCCCTCACTGGTAAACCAATCGGGGTACAATTGTTTTAAAGTTTGCAAACGTTCATCGTTCCAGTCGTTGGTTAGTGGCAAATAGTCATTTATAATTTCCATATTTAGTATTTAAAACTCAAAAATTATTATTCTTTTATATTTTTATATTCTTTTGCGAGTTCAATCAAGTTTAATTCAGAATTGATTTTTCCACGTATAATAGGAAAAGTGGAATTAACCAAGTTATTTAGTTCAGACCAAGACATTTTACTACAATGATTAATAACAAATTCGATAGTATGTTTAGTTTCTGCTTTTAAATCATATTCCCCTTTTTCAAGAAAATTAATAAGTACTATATTCTTATTGTCTTCGTTGACTATTCTTTTAATTTCAAAATCATTTGAATTATCCATAATATCTAAGATAGAACTATTATAAGGTCCAAATTGATTCAGAGTCCAATTTAAATTTGTTAATCTTTCAAACTTTGTGATGGCATATTTCCAATCAATCAGAAATAATAATTTCATAACCCTAGAAAATGATAGTTCTTTAGAATTAGGATAATTATTAAATAAATGAACTAATATATTGTTTAAATTTTCCATATTAAAAACCTTTAACTTGAGCGTTAATTAAACTAGGTAAATTCCAATCAATTTTTTCAACAAAAGAAGTTAATTTGTTTTCTTCATCTTCTATAACAACATCAATATCTTCTTTTTCAAATGCCTTGTTTTTTGTGCTTTCAATTACAATAATTGAGGTCCTCTGGATGCTTTTTGGGTCTAATAGAGCTCTTAAATAAAAGCTTTTACTTTTCATTGTTATTTTATCAAAAACATCTCTATCTATTGCAGATAAATTATTAAAAAAATTATAAACTCCATTTTTTTGTCTTGGTTTATTTCCATAATCAGGAACACCCATATTGAGAAAATAATTTCCGTTACTAAGCGCTAATGCTATTAATCCTTGGTTGCTTGAATAATAATTTCTATTTATTTTAGACAAATCAGGATTTAGGCTATACCTACCAATTATATAAAAATTATTGTTTTCAAGTTTATACATACTAATTCTCGAATCGTTTGAAAGCTTCAATTTGAAATACAGTGATGCTAAATGTTCATTAAAAATTTCAGTATAATTTTTATGTATTGATTGTATTTTATTTTCTAAACTTTGAATTTTTATTGCTTTTTCATTACTGTCCTCTTCAAATGATTTTAAAGATTTGCTTTTCTTTTTTTGATTAAAAAAAAATATTACATTAACTGCCACTGACAGAACAAGCAAAAAATAACTTGTTCTTTTTAAAGTCAGAAATTCCCAAACTATATATCTATTGGAAGTGTAAAATATTCCAACTAAAGTATATGCAAATCCATTAAATAAAACATTACTAAACTCTAAACCATATTCATCAATAAATTTTGATTTTTGTAAAAACCAACTTTCTTTTTTTACCATTTATTAAAACTCTTTATTGTATTTTATTAATAGTTTTGTCAGCTTCCGTTTTGAAATAGTTGTATTCTTTAACAGGTGCTTTGTACTGAACTTCTAGTCCTAGTTTTTCAAAATGTTTCATAGCACAACGAATTTTGTAAACTTCACTTTCCGTTAATGCTTTTTTGTCGTTGATATCGTTAGTACCTTTGGTCTCAATCACAAAATAGAATTCATTTTCATTTCCATCCCTAAGATTCTTGCGTTTCATTATCAATCCAAAATCAGGTTCGTAATTTCCTATTGGAGTACTTATTTTATAGAAGTTGGGCAATTTTAGAAAGCAAACTACTTCAGCATCTGTATCCGCATCTAAAGAAAAATTACGTTCCACATCACTATCAACAAGCATTTTGTCAAAAACTCCCTTGTTTGGGGTTTCAACATATCCTTTATTGGAAATATTCTTTACAAAATCATCAAAATTGAATGGATAGCTTTCGCCTGTAATTTGATAATCTAAACCACGAATCATTTCATCCAGTTCAACATTACGGATTATAGTGGATGCTTCGTGAACAAAACGAGGTGGATTTTTCACCATCTCATTCAGGTTTGTTAACCGTTGCATTATTTTAAACAATGTCGTATAACTCACTCCTGTATTCTCACTTAACTCTTCGATTAAATCCAAAGGGGTAAAAAAGGATTTTTGTTTTACATTTTCTGATCCTTGGAATGAATCTTCTTTTCCTTCTTCTGTTATTGAATTTATTAGGAAACTAGAAGCTTCAATTACAAAATCAGGGATTGTAATTTTTGAAATTAATTCAGATGCTTGAGTAACTAAATTATTTTCATCAAAAGAAATGGTGTATTCTGTTTTCCTTGCTAATGCCATCCAATATTTACGGAAAGCTTTGTCCATTTCAGCAGAAGGGTTTCTTTTAAATTTAACTTCATCAGCTGGAACACCTTTATGAGTATGTGTCATTCCTGCACCTGCATTCTCCGTTCCATAAACTGATTTTATTTCCTCCTGATATTGCGTTACAAATGTTTCATAAGTTTCATTAGGAATAACGGTTAACTGGTTGATACGCTCATCATCTGAAACATCTAGAGCATCATAGACCCTCTTCCCTTCTTGATTGACGCATATACGCAAACCACGACCTATTTCCTGACGTTTCTTAATCTCTGAATAGGAATTATTCAAAGTTGCTATATTAAACACATTTGGGTTATCCCAACCAACTCCTAGAGCAGAATGAGAGAATACAAATTGTACAGGATTCGATAATGTAAGCAGTTCTTCTTTTCCTTTTAATATCAGTTCGTAAATTTTACTTTGCTCCTTTACACCACCTTCATTGTCTGCAAATTCACCACTTGCTTTTTGTGCAAAATAATATCCTTGAATACTTTGAATATGTTCTGTAGTGGGCAATCTACCATCATTGTAATCGGGATAAATGGCTTTGTATTTGTCAACGAATAGATTTTTTATAATAGGAGTTTCACCCATATAATTAGACACTCGGTCAATAAAAACGAGAGACAAACATTTGATTCCTTTGGACGCTAATTTTTGAGATTTAGTAAAATGCCTGTGAATCAACCATTCTATTTGTAATGCCCAAATGTTTTCTAAACTTCCAGCAATTTGTTTTTCCAGTATTTCAGTTCCATTTGAAAACTTCACTGTCCATTTACCTGTTTTTAAGCTCTTGTTAATATTGGAAATAGTGTAATTCAAATAACTGGGATTGTTTGTTTTAATCCCTAGATTATCATTCTGATTCAACCATCCAGTAACTTTAAACTCTATTTTATTTGTGGAATTATTTAAATGCCACGCTTTCAATTTTACTTTAGGATCTCCCTTACCAAATTGAATATCGGACAACTCAATTTTAAGGGTTGCTTCGTCATTCTTTTCAGTAACAGTCAATACTTCTATTTTCTTTACTAAACCATCTTTATAGCTGTCGTATGGTGTTAAACGATACAACAAGTTCTTCACTACTTTATGAGTTGCGGAATACCTGATTTTAAACAATGGATTAAGCTTTGCAATCTGTTTGATGGAATTATCAGTATCCATTCCTTCCTGTGGCTCATCCATTATAATAATTGGATTGCATTTACCGATAGCATCTATAAAAGGAATATTGTTGAACAAATCCTCTCTCTGTGCTTGATTAAGGATTTTATCTTCTGAATTGAATGAAGCCAAAGTCATTATCATCACTTGTGGATGTTGGTCTTCTATAAATTGCGTTACTTTTTGAAGTTTTTTACTGTCATATTCAAAAGCATTTGGTTTAAATCCATAGATGCTCTCTAATTGCTTATCAAAGGATTTGAAAGTTCCAATAATATTTTGACGGATGGCTACCGATGGTACTAAAATTATAAACTTGGTGAAGCCGTGATGTTTGAATAATTCATAAATGGTTTTAACATAAACAAGCGTTTTTCCTGTTCCAGTTTCCATTTCGACACAAATATCCTTGTCATTTGAAAGTTTGGCTACAACTTCATTTATACCATTTTCAAGTAAAATATTTTTAATGTTGGTTTCAACCTCGTCTAAAGTAAGTTTGCTGAAATTAGAACGGATACCTTCAAAACAAGCGTTATCAAATGTGTTTTTTTCTGTTCCTTCAAAAAGTTTTACTACAGATTGAACGGCTAAGTCTTGGTATTTAAGGCTTTCTAATTGTAACTCCATTGACAGAAAAATATTATTTTATTATAATTAAATCAAATATACAGTTTATCCAAATATTAAATTGTAAAAAACTTAGATTCAATTGAGATTCCTAAAAAGTAACAGCCCAAAAGGTTTGGGGATATATTAAAAATCACAACCCATAATAAATCTAAAGATATATTTTATCAGATGCCCCCTTTATTTAGTTTTTGAGGCTTTATTTATAATTTCTGCAATAGCTGACTTTCCAATTTTAAGATCTGTTTCTTTAAGAACATCTTCAATTTTTCTATAAGATAAGCCTTGACTTTTTAATTCTAATACTTTATCTTTTAATAGAGGGTTAGCTGATTTAGAAGTTTGAGTCTTTTCAGTTCTTAGTCCAGTTGCTATAAAAATAAGATTTTCATTCAATTCGATAACATGGCTTTTCGCTTTTTGAGTGGCATCTAAAAAATTAGCTTTTAACACCCATAAATCTTTATGATTAGGTTTAAATCGATTGGGTCTTAATTCTAGTACTACCCTCATTTTTGCTTCGAATGAATGGCTTCCTATAATACTATCCTTGCTTGGAGCAAACTTTAATGTATTTTTCCCTATGTGATGAAGAAATAATATCAAACAATAATGTTTCTTTGCCAATTTATCGTATTCATTTAAAAACTGTCTGACTTGTATGTTTGCATTTAATTCTTTGTCAAAAACGTCTGTAAATGCGTCTATAACGATCAAGTCAACAGATTCATTTTCTAATTCTTTACTTAACTTCTCTAAGAGGTTGTCAGTTTCAAAAATAAATTGAAGATTATTCAACAGATTCAAATCGATTGATTTGTTTTCTTTTAGTAAATAGTCCACCTGTTTTCTAATAGAAAAGCTTATTGCATTCGAATCATCTTCCGTACTCACATAAATAACTTTATTGCCTTTACTCTCTAGACTGAAACCTAAAAAAGTTTTAAGATTTAAAGCAACAGACAGGCTTAATTGTCTTAGAAATGTTGATTTACCAGAATCAGAAGTTCCTACTAAAGATGCTAAACCAACTTTTTGCAAAAATGGATGTAATAACTTTGGGATAACTTCAACTTTCTGCTCGTATAGTTCAAATGCGTTTGAAAAAGTTGTATCAATTTTTTTTAATTCTATTTTAGGCTCAGGTGATATGTATTCAGTTGTTGTAATTGATGTATCATCATTCTCAGTAAAGTCATGCACTTCATGCAAATTAAACAATTAAGTTAATTCATCTTGACTTAAACCATTACTCGTTTCTTCTAAATCTAAATCATCACTCATAATAAAAAAATTATTGTCCATTTTATTAAATATATATACGGACAGGACAAAAATATTTATTCTTGCTAAATTATAGCTATAATAAATATTTTATTAATGGGTTATATAGTACAAATTGAATCTAGATAAAAAATAATGAACGATTAATAAATTATCAAGGAAGAACATTATTACATTTGTATAGAACATTAAAATTAATTTATAAAAAGGCATACAATTCGACACCAAAAAAAATTAAACAATTTCAACATACTGGATTTGAACACTTAACCTTCCTTGGTTCGAGCCCAAGAGAGGGAGCTTTTTAAAGATAAGCCTTTACAGAAATGTAGAGGCTTTCTTTTTTTCTAGAGGTACAACATAATTACATTTTTTCAATTGATTATTAAGAATTTTATTCTCTAAAAATCAAAGTTTTCTATATAAATTTTACATTATATTTAGTATCTAAATATCAATTTATAATTTAGTTTTGCCATATTTGTATAAACTTTAAAAACACGAATAAAAAAGTATGAAAAACATAAAAAATGGTTTGTTTTATGCGCTTGTAACAGGTGGATTTACTGCCTTAATTTTTTGGATTGTTTCTAAAGGAAAATTTTTAGAAAAGGGAAGAAATATAATTTCCCAAACCTCCACCGATACTTATTTTTTTCAATTCAAAACTTCTTTAACGCACAATTTACATCATCCTTTAGCCATTTTATTATTACAAATTATTACTATAATAATTGTTGCTAGACTTTTTGGCTGGTTGTTTCGAAAAATTGGACAACCTTCGGTTATTGGTGAAATTATTGCAGGTATATTTTTAGGACCATCTGTAGTAGGGATGTTTTTTCCAGAGTATTCGTTGCTACTTTTTCCGCCAGAATCATTAGGGAATTTGCAGTTTTTAAGTCAAATAGGTTTAATACTCTTCATGTTTGTAATTGGTATGGAATTGGACTTAAAAGTTTTAAAAAATAAAGCTAACGAAGCAGTGGTTATAAGTCATGCAAGTATAGTAATTCCGTTTGCATTAGGTATTGGATTATCTTATTTTATATACCAACAGTTTGCTCCAAAAGGAGTCGAGTTTTTATCGTTTAGTTTATTTATGGGAATCGCTATGAGTATAACAGCTTTTCCAGTTTTAGCCCGAATTGTTCAAGAACGGGGTATAAATAAAACCAAATTAGGATCTATCGTTATTACTTGTGCTGCTGCAGACGATATTACCGCTTGGTGTATTCTAGCTGCGGTAATTGCTATTGTAAAAGCAGGATCATTTGCTAGTTCTTTATATGTAATTCTACTGGCTTCTATTTATGTTTTGATGATGCTGTTTTTAGTAAAACCTTTTCTTAAAAAAATTGGAGATTTGTATGCCACGCGCGACAATTTGAGCAAACCTGTTGTCGCAATATTTTTATTAACTTTAATAATTTCATCTTATTTATCAGAAGTAATAGGAATTCATGCGCTTTTTGGTGCTTTTTTAACTGGAGCAATAATGCCAGATATTGCTAAAATCAAAACAATTTTCATAGAAAAAGTAGAAGATGTTTCGATGATTTTATTACTGCCATTATTCTTCGTTTTTACAGGTTTAAGAACGCAAATAGGTTTAATTAACGATCCTTATTTATTAAAAGTAACTGGAATTATAATTACTGTTGCTGTCGCCGGAAAATTTCTTGGGAGCACATTAGCAGCAAAATTTGTAGGTCAAAACTGGAGAGATAGTTTGACAATCGGTGCCTTAATGAATACAAGAGGATTAATGGAATTAATTGTATTAAATATAGGGTATGATCTAGGCGTTTTATCGTCAGAAATTTTTACAATGATGGTTATTATGGCTTTAGCCACTACTTTTATGACTGGTCCTGCAATTGATTTAATAAATTATATCTTTAAAAGAACCGAAATTTTAATTCCAAATGAAATAAGCAACAGTACTTTTAAGATTTTAATATCATTTGGTAATAACGAAAAAGGAAAGTCGTTGCTTCACTTAGCCAATAGTTTTGTTAAAAACCAAAAGGAAAATACGAATATCACTGCTTTACACTTATCATTATCTGATGAAATGCATACTTACAATTTAGAAGAGTATGAAAAAGATGCATTCGAGCCAATAATAAATGAATCGCTTACACTAAACCAAGAACTTACTACTTTATTCAAGGCAACTGTCGATATCGAAACTGATATTGCAGATATAGCTTCACGAGGCGAATTTGATTTAGTATTAGTTGGTTTAGGAAAATCTATCTTCGAAGGAACATTGCTGGGTAAAGTTTTAGGATTTACCACTCGAATTATCAATCCAGAGCGATTATTGGATAAATTTACTGGGAAAGAAGGATTGTTTCAAAATTCCCCTTTTGATGATCGAACACGACTTATAATTTCAAAAAGCAAAACACCT
>JACMPO010000169.1 GCA_014377455.1 Flavobacterium sp. | reverse complement strand
TAGTGTTGACTTGCGTGATTTCCTGTCGGATGACCCGACACGTAAACAAAAATTTGTAAATGAAATCGGAAAAGCTTTCGAAGATATAGGCTTCGTAGCACTAAAAGGTCATTTTTTAGATGACAAATTGGTAAGTGAATTATATGGAGAAATTAGAAATTTCTTTGCTTTGCCATTAGATACAAAATACAGCTACGAAATTTCAGGAATTGGTGGTCAACGTGGTTATGTTTCTTTTGGAAAAGAACACGCAAAAGGTAGAAAAGAAGGCGATTTAAAAGAGTTTTGGCACTTTGGACAATATGTTGACAAAGATTCAAAATATGCTTCTGAATATCCCGATAACGTAGAAGTTAAAGAATTACCAAGATTTAATGAAGTTGGAAAAGAAGCCTATCAAATGCTTGAAAAAACAGGAATTTATGTTTTAAGAGCTTTGGCTTTACATTTAGGATTGGACGAATTTTATTTTGATAATTATGGTAAAGAAGGAAATTCTATCTTAAGACCAATTCATTATCCGCCGATTACATCCGAACCAGAAAATGCAATTCGCGCTGCAGCACACGGTGATATTAATCTTATTACACTTTTAATGGGTGCACAAGGTAAAGGTTTGCAAGTGCAAAACCACAATGGAGAATGGATAGATGCTATTGCAGAACCAGACGAATTGGTGATAAATGTTGGTGATATGTTATCGCGTCATACTAACAATAAATTAAAATCGACCATACACCAAGTTGTAAATCCGCCTAGAGAACTTTGGGGAACTTCTAGATATTCTATCCCGTTTTTTATGCATCCTGTAAGCGATATGAGACTAGATGTTTTAGAAAATTGTATTGATGCTGAAAATCCAAAAAAATATGAAGATATTTCTGCAGGAGAATTTTTGTATGAACGATTGGTAGATTTAGGTTTGATTAAAAAATAAAATAATAAACTACAATTTAAAAGGCATTGAGTTTTAACTTGATGTCTTTTTTGATGTTTATAGAACTGCAAATTCACAATTTTTTTAATAAATAATTTGAGAATTTAATGTGAATTAATTTATAAATAATGGATTTACAAGATCAACTAAAAAACTTATTTCCCGATCATATAATTTCTAATGAACCTGAAGAAAATGTTTCAAAAGAACATCAACTTTTTGTGCAAAAAGAACCTATGATTTGCAAATTTGAAAAACGAAAAGGAAAACCAACCACTATAATTTCGGGATATGAAGGCATTGACGACGACTTTAAACTTCTTGCTAAAGAATTAAAAAATAAATTGGCTGTTGGTGGCACTTTTAAAGACGGCGAAATAATTATTCAAGGTGATTATCGAGACAAAATAATGAAATTATTGCAAGACAATGGATTTAAAACAAAACGTGTTGGAGGTTGAAAAAGTGTTCAATTCCCTGTTCTCAGTTTAGAGTTCTCAGTTTAGAATTAGCAAAATATAAACCACAAACAATCTTATAAAAATAATGATAAAATCATCAGAATTAATATTAAACCCAGACGGAAGTGTTTACCATTTAAACTTGGTTCCACATCAAATTGCCAATGACATTATTTTTGTTGGAGATCAAAACAGAGTTGAAAAAATTACTAAAAGCTTTGACAGTATTGAATTTTCGCAACAAAAAAGAGAGTTTAAAACGCAAACAGGCATTTTTAAAGGAAAACGAATTACGGTAATGTCAACGGGAATTGGTCCCGATAATATTGATATTGTGTTAAACGAACTTGATGCTTTGGTAAATATCGATTTACTTACAAGATTGCCGAAGGAAAAATTAACATCTTTAAATATTATTAGAATCGGAACTTCTGGATCGTTACAAGCTAACATTCCATGCAATAGTTTTGTACTATCTAAATTTGGTTTGGGATTAGATAATATGCTTCGCTCCTATTTAATTGACGAAGTTTCCAATACTGAAATTGAAGAGGCATTTGTAAAACACACCAATTGGGATTTACGAAAAGGAAAACCGTATGTAATTTCTTGTAGCAAAAAGCTAGAAAAAATAATTGAAAGTGATAAAATGCACAAAGGAATAACTGCAACTGCTGGCGGTTTTTATGGTCCGCAAGGTCGCGTTTTACGATTGAATATTCAAGATGAAGCGTTAAATTCTAAAATGGACAATTTTGAATTTGATGAAAATAAAATTACAAACTTAGAAATGGAAACTGCAGCCATTTATGGTCTTGGAAAACTTCTTGGTCACGAATGTTTATCCTTGAATGCCATAATTGCCAATCGTGCCACAGGAACGTTTAGTGATGATCCTTACAAAGCTGTAGATGAATTGATTGCATACACATTAGCAAAGTTAGCTTTGTAAATATGTTCATTATTCATCACATAATTTTTGAACCAATTAAAAGATTTTTGCTTGACATTGGTGGACTTTTTAGATGGTGCTTTTTTCAATTTTTAAATGTGATGATTGAAGAAAAATATTCTAAAGATTTAGAATATTTTACAAATAATAAAAGTGAATTTATAAACAAAAATGGTTTTACGGTAGCTAATAAAAATATGTTTGTTGCATTTGCAATTATTATTTTTACGATTATAATTATTGAAAAAAATGGTCAGTAACAAAATGAAAAAAATAAAAATAGCTGGCGTTCCAGAGCATTTTAATCTTCCTTGGCATTTGTGCATTGAAAATGGTGAATTTGAAACTGTTGGAATCAATTTAGAATGGACTGATGTTCCTGAAGGTACAGGTAAAATGTGCCAAATGCTGCGAAATGGAGAAACCGATATTGCCATTATATTGACAGAAGGAATAATTAAAGATATTGTAGCTGGAAATCCCTCTAAAATTGTTCAAGTTTATGTTGATTCGCCACTAGTTTGGGGAATTCACGTAGATTATAATTCAAAATATAAGTATATTGCTGATTTAGAAAATAAAAAAGTTGCCATTTCCCGATTGGGTTCTGGTTCGCAACTGATGGCTTTCGTAAATGCAAAAAATCAAAACTGGAACTTGGAAAAGTTAGAATTTGAAATTGTAAACACCATTGATGGCGCTGTAGAAAGTTTATCTAAAGGTGAATCTGACTATTTTATGTGGGAAAAATTCATGACCAAACCACTCGTTGATAAAAAAGTTTTTAGAAAAGTAGCAGATTGTCCAACACATTGGCCTTGTTTTGTAATTGCGGTTCGTGATGAAATACTATTAAAAAATCCTGAAACCATTTCCCAAATTTTAAATGTCATCAATAGTACAACATCAGATTTTAAAGATATTCCAAGTATAGATAAAACTTTAGCAATTAAATACAATCAAAAAATTGATGACATTCGCGATTGGCTATCAATTACTGAGTGGTCCCAAAAGCAAATGCCTGCTGAAATGTTAAACAAAATTCAAAATCAATTATTTGACCTCAAAATTATTGATAAAAAAGGTACTTTTGCCAATGTCACAAAAACGGTATAGGTTTTTTTGATTTTGTTTAACAATGATACAATTTACAAATAGTCATTATCTAAAATTAAAAGATACTCTTACGGTTAAAAGACCTTGGGATTTGATTATATTGTTTATTATCAATGTGTTGTTAACAATTCCCATATTTTTAATTGCCCATCAAAACATTATCGATTTAAATATAGTTTGGCATTTAGATCGCATACTTTTAGCTGTCATCATCTTAATTATCATCCAGTTTTTACTAATTGCGCTTCGACGAATTACGCTTATATTAGTTTTTGGATATTTAATAATCTTGACTTTTGGATCCCTTTTAGGAAGCTATAACTTTATAAGTGTTTTCGAAAGTTATCAGTCCATGCTCTACTCAATGAATTATAGTCCTTATCCTCAAGACATTATAATTGATAAATTACTTCCATTTCCAAATAAAAGTAAAGTACTTAGCGCCATAGAATATGAAAATCCTAAAGTAAGAAATTTTGCAATAATGAGCACTCAAAAATATTTTAAAAATGTTCGAGGCTACCAAAATTACAATACAATTATACAATGTTTTGCAGTTTTTAAAGAAATAAATACTAATTGGAATTATGTTCATGACCCAAAAGGAGAGGAATATATTGCTACAGCTTCAGAATCGTTACATTATTTATCGGGCGACTGTGACGACCACTCTATTTTAATGGCAGCTTGCGTCCGATCTATCGGCGGAACTCCCAGATTAATTCACACTAACGGTCACATATATCCTGAAATATTAATCGGCACAAAATCAGATTTGGAAACCATAAATTATCTTATTAAAAAAGTACTTTTTGTAGAAGAAAGTAAAGGTAAAGCAATAAATTATCACATTGACGAACATGGGCAAATATGGCTTAATCTCGATTACACCGCAAAATATCCTGGTGGACCTTATATGTTTGAGGAAATATTAAGTGCCTTGACGTTAAATTAAATTTCAAATCGAAAAAATAAAATACTATCTTAGCTACTTAAATGAAATCAATATGAAGAAATTAATTTTAATTTTATTATTAGCATCTACATTAACAAATGCCCAAGAAAGCCCAATAATCGCCAAAAAAAATGAATTTAGAATTGATCTTTTATCAATAATAACCTACGGTAAATTTGGTGTTAGTTATGAACGTTTTTTAAATAAGGATTTTTCGACAGGAATAAATGTAAACTTTTCAAACAATCAAAAAACTAAAGATAACTTTGATCAAGGCTTTAGAAACAATTTGCCTTTGTATGAAATAAATCCATATTTCCGTTATAAAATGTCGGTTAGTCCTTCCAAATATTATTTTGCAGAGATTTTTGCATCGTCAAATGGTGGAGATTACAAAGAAATTACCCGACTAGTTGATTCAAATAATAATGGATATTATACAACAGAAAAAACAAAATATACCGATTTTGCTTTAGGCGGAAGTTTAGGATACAAAATGTATTTTAGGGAAAAAATTGCGCTCGAGTTTATAGTTGGATTTGGAAAAAATCTTATAAACAGAGCTAAAAGTCCAGATGTAATAACACGAGTTGGTATAAATTTAGGATACAGATTTTAATAAATACACCACATGAAAACACTTAAAAACCTATTTATATTATCTTTTATTTTTCTTGCCTTATCAAGTTGTAATACAAA
This sequence comes from Flavobacterium sp., assembly GCA_014377455.1. Taxonomy (GTDB): domain Bacteria; phylum Bacteroidota; class Bacteroidia; order Flavobacteriales; family Flavobacteriaceae; genus Flavobacterium. The sequence goes on along the minus strand of JACMPO010000169.1, from coordinate 3,874 downwards.
TGATGACCAGTTTTATAATATACAATATACAGCAATTCCAAATTTAGTTCAAATAGAAACTAAACCTAGTTATGCCGTTAACGATTATATTTATGTAAATGCTACTTTAAATAGACTTCAAAACGAAGCAGGTCAAACTACCTTATTAGATTTACGAAAATCCACAGGCAATGCTAATTCATTCAATTTTACCTATTTGTTAGAGAAGAGAATAAATGCTTCCGATTGGCAAATTGTGTCTTCAACACCTACAAATACAATAACTACAACCGGACGGTTTTTTTCAGGAGATTTTTACGGCGCTTTCGCTGATTTTGATACCGTTGCCGATGCATATAAATTTAGAACAGGATTAAAACTTGAATCTGCTGGAGAATATAGAATCAGTTTTGGTTACAACAGTAGTTCAACCAATAGTGTGGAATTACTTTCTGAAAGTCAAGGAACAAACTTATTTTTGAGTATCAACTCTCTTTTAAACAATTTAAACGGATCTGGATTTTATGTTTTCACGGTAAATTAAAACCACTCAATTTGCTTTTTATTTACAGATTTTAAATACAAATTAGTTTTAGAAAAGTGACTGTTTCCAAACCATTTTCCTTGGTTTGCACTCAATGGTGAAGGATGACCTGATTGAAGCACTAAATGTTTTTCAGTATCAATTTTTTTTCCTTTTTTTATCGCATAATTTCCCCATAGTAAAAAAACAATATTTTTTTTGTCATCAGATATTTTTTTTATTATTGCATCTGTAAAAATTTCCCAACCTAATTTTTGGTGGCTTGCAGCTTGATTTTCTCTAACAGTTAATGTTGAATTTAATAATAAAACTCCTTGGTTTGCCCAAAAAGTCAAGTTTCCAGATGATGGTTCTAAAATTGCATTTAAATCTGAACTTATTTCTCTGAAAATATTACGCAATGATGGAGGAATTTTCACATCATCTGGAACCGAAAAACACAATCCGTTTGCTTCACCTTTTCCGTGATATGGATCCTGACCTATGATTACAACTTTTAAATCTTGAAAAGTACACTTGTTGAACGCCTTAAAAATTAATTCTTGAGGAGGAAAACAGGTTTCATTTTTGTACTCATTTTCAATATTTACTATTAAATCTTCAAAATACGCTTTTTCAAATTCAGAACTCAAAAGTTCATACCATGACGACGAAAGGTGGTTTAACATTTCATAAATTTTATCAAAAATATAAAATTATTTAACAATAAAAGTACTAACAGTTGTAACTTTGAATACTAAAATTATCTAATGATTTCTATTACTGACAAAACTTTACAAGATTTAGAATTTAATACCGTATTACAAACAATTTCAGAGGGTTGCAATACGGAACTTGGAAAGCAAAAAGCGCTTTTAATCATACCATTTCAAGATAAAAATCTTTTGATGGATAACTTGGCGCAAACATCAGAATATTTATCATCTTTTTCAAATAATAATGCTATTTCTAACCATGGATTTGAATCTGTAAACACGGAGTTAAAATTTCTGGCAATTGAAGATAGTCAGTTGGAAGTTTCAGGTTTCAGAAAAATAGCTTCTTTATCTGAAACGTCAAATACACTAATTTTATTTCTTAAAAAATTTGTAGAATACTATCCAAAACTAAATGAAAAAGCTTCTAAAATAGAAGTGACCAAATATCTTATCCAAAAAGTTGAAGATGTAATTGATAAGTATGGTGAAGTTAGAGATAATGCTTCGCCCGATTTGTTGAACATTCGTCGCGATATGAATGCAGTTCGTGGCAAGGTTAACCAGAGTTTTGGAATGGCAATGAGTCATTATAATTCCCTTGGTTATCTAGACGATATTAAAGAAAGTTTTGTGGAAAACCGCAGGGTTTTGGCTGTGCTTGCCATGTATCGACGTAAAGTAAAAGGTTCTATTTTAGGAAGTTCCAAAACAGGAAGTATTGCCTACATTGAACCTGAAGCCACATTAAATTATTCCAGAGAATTAAAGAATTTGGAATATGAAGAAAAAGAAGAAATTACCCGAATTTTAAAACAACTCACCACAGATATTCGCCCTTTTTTAGATTTGATTATTCAATATCAAGAATTTCTAAGTGATATCGATGTTATTGCATCAAAGGCTAAATATGCCAATAAAATAAATGGGATTTTACCGACTATAACTGCAGAAAAAAGATTGTATTTTCGAGATGCCTATCACCCAATATTATTTTTAAATAACAAAAATAAAAACGAAATTACCCATCCGCAGACAATAGAATTAAATAAAGAAAGTAGCATAATTGTTATTTCTGGACCAAATGCAGGCGGAAAAACTATTTCGTTAAAAACAGTGGGATTATTACAACTCATGTTGCAAAGTGGTATTTTAATTCCAGTACATGAACGAAGCGAAACATTTCTTTTCGACCGAATTCTTACTGATATTGGTGATAATCAATCAATAGAAAACCATTTGAGTACCTACAGCTATCGATTGAAAAATATGAATTACTTTTTGAAAAAATGTAATGCTAAAACATTATTTCTAATTGATGAATTTGGAACAGGATCAGATCCAGATTTGGGAGGTGCACTTGCTGAAGTTTTTTTAGAAGAATTTTATCATCGTGAAGCCTATGGTATAATTACAACACATTACACTAATTTGAAAATTTTAGCGAATGAATTGCCTAATGCCACAAACGCAAATATGCTTTTTGACGAAAAAACGCTGGAACCCATGTATAAACTACATCTCGGGCAAGCTGGAAGTTCGTTTACATTTGAAGTAGCTCAAAAAAATGGTATTCCTTTTGGATTGATAAATCGTGCAAAAAAGAAAATTGAAGGTGGTAAAGTTCGCTTTGATAAAACTATAGCGACACTTCAAAAAGAACGTTCTAAAATGGAAAAAACATCCCAAACACTAAAGGAAGAAGAGGGAAAAATAAGAGACGAAAGCAAAAAAATGGAAACTATTAATGCTAAAATCAAACAAAAATTAGAGAGTTATCAGGAATTGTATGATAGTAACCAAAAAATAATTTACATCGGTCAAAAGATAGATGATATTGCAGAAAAATATTTCAATACCAAAAATAAAAAAGAACTTTTAGGTGACTTTCTAAAAATAATCGAAATTGAAAATTCAAAGCGTAAAAAAGCAACTGCTAAAGAAATAATTGCTAAAGATGTATTAAAAAAGATAGTTTCAAAAGAGGTTGAAGTGAAAGTTGAAGAAATTAGAAAAGAAAAAAAAGAAAAAAAACTCAAATTAAATACCGTAATTCTCAAACCAAAGATCGAATTAAAAATTGGGGATAAAGTACGAATGTTTGATGGAAAAGCAACAGGTACAATAGATAAAATTGAAAAAACAAAAGCTGTTGTAAATTATGGAGTTTTTACCTCATCTGTAAGTTTGGAAGTTTTAGAATTTGTTGAAAGACCAAAAAAGTAATGCTCAAACTACCTCAAGATAAAAAAATAATTTTGTTTGATGGCGTATGTAATCTTTGTGAATCGTCAGTTCAATTTATTATTAAACATGACACAAAAGATATTTTTAGATTTGTATCCCAGCAATCTGAAAATGGAATTGAAATACTGGAGAGACTTTCTATTGGCAATAGTAATTTAGAAAGTATCATTTTATACGAACCAGATGGTACTTTTTATTTCAAATCAGAAGCGGGCTTTAAAATTGCACAAAATCTAGATGGCTTTGTTTCATTAATTTCTATTTGTCGGTTTTTACCTAAATTTTTAACAGATGCTGTTTACAACTTTATAGCAAAAAATAGATATAAGTGGTTAGGAAAAAAAGAACATTGTTTGATTCCAACCGAATCTATTAAAAATAAGTTTTTATAAATAAAAAAATCTCAAAC
>JACMPO010000168.1 GCA_014377455.1 Flavobacterium sp. | reverse complement strand
TTAAAAATAGTTTTTTATTCTACCGTTCAGGACCATTCAGAGGCAGAATTGACATCGGTAAAATTGATAAAATTCAGTATTTTTCGGGTTTATATCCACAGGTTTCTATGAAGCCGGCTTTGGATATAAAAGGATATATCATTACTTATAACAAACAAGACGATGTGTATGTTTCTCCAAAAAAGAGCGTCGATTTTATTGCAGAATTATTAAAGATTAATCCTAAAATTGAGGTTTTGTAATTGGTTTTTAGTATAAAAAATTCCCCTTAAATCGTTTCTAAGCGCAACTTAAGGGGAATTTTAATTTTTTAAACAACATTTTTTTAGAAGTTTAATTTTTTATTACTATTAAATCACTCAAATCAATGTCGTTTTAAACTTCACTTCAAGTGATTTATAATATTAATGCGACAGCTTTAATGTTATAAATTGTATCGAGAAGAATGTAATTAATGTGTTCTCGATACATTTTATTAAAAAAAGCTATCGCATTTTTTAATAAAATACTCGAACCGACGAAATCCGAGATCATTCTTTTACTAGGCTGAATAGTTACAATTTCTTTATTGCTTAACTATTTTGAAAACTTTAGTGTTGTTATTTGCGTTTACTTTCAGAAAATAATTTCCAGCAGAGAATGTTGATAAATCAATTTTCTCATGGTTGGTTTTGGATTCTTTATTAAAAACAATTTGTCCTAATACATTATAAATACTGATTGTTTTCAATTTTTCTTTTGATGAAATATTAATGAAATCGACAACCGGATTTGGCGAAACCATTATTTTTATATCTTTAAAATCATTTGTTGAAAGTGCTTCCTGCACCGAAAGTTGCATCGTGCCAACAAAAGTTGTGCTCATAGTTTTTCCGTTAAGGCTTGTTACTCTCACGTAAATTGTTTGTGGATTTGATGTATTGGTAAATTGACTTGGATTTTGAATCGAATTTACATTGTTATTCGCATCTTCAGGAGAAGTAAAAAAGGCAACAATAAAATCAGCTGGATTGGCATTGACACCGATGATGGAAGGAATTTGAGCTGTTAAATCAAAAATGGCAATGCCATCGGTTGAAGGTTCGTAAACAATAAAACTTTGAAAAACAACCGCTGGTGTGTTTACCACGTTTAAAGTAAAACTGCTGTAATAGCTACCACAACCATTTAAATTAGTAACAGAAGTATATATTGTTTGTGGATTAGAATTATTAATATAAGTTGAAATATTTGTAATTTGGTAATCTGGATTTGCATTTGTGGCACCGGAAAGATTAAGGTAAAATTCAACTTGAAAGTCTGGAGAAAGTCCATTCGATATAATCGAAATTTGAGAAGTTAAATCAAAATTAGCAATACCATCTGAATCAGGTTCGTTGATGGTCATGTTTTGTGGTGCAGAATAATTTGGTGCTGGAAAGATTGTTACTACAAAAGAACCACTATCACAACCATTATAAACATAAATTGTCATTGAAGCAGTGATTAAACTTCCAGTAGGAATTATAACTCCTACTCCAAAAGGTTCAGTATAATAATAATTTCCAATTGCTAAATTTGGCAAAGTATAACCACCGCAAGAAGTGACATTTGGAAAAGTTTCAACTGGGACTGGATTTTCAATTACAATTTCGTCAGAATATTCTAATTGGTCTAATACGCTTTGATAAACAACTTTATATACACCAGCTTGGTTTACAGTAAAAGTTGGTTCAATAGCACCTAGAATCAAAGTATCATTTAAAAACCATTGAAAATTATAATTTGAACCGCTTAATCCTGTATTCAGCGTATAACTTTGTCCAGAACAAATAGCTGTATTGTTAGCTATCGTCAAATCCGCACCTAACACATTTGTTGGCGTTGGACTAGCTTTTATAAAAACAGCTGTATCATAAAGTGCATCTTGATAATCGCCAATCACTAATTTAAGCTTATAATTATTTCCAACATTAAGATTAGCAAAAGCTGTCATTACGACTGTACGACCATTAAAACTTGTACCATTAATTGATGGATTATTAACGGCACTGTAAACATCAAAAAATTGAGGATTAACCGAAGTACAACTTCCATTGTTAGCAGAATTTCTAATATTTGTAACTAAAACTGGTAAAGTTGTTCCTGGTACAACCGCTATATTTGTTGTAATTCCAGTAGATAAATCAGTCAATAAAAAAGCTACTACATCGGAAAATGCACATTGGAATAGTCCATAATCTTCCGAAGCAAAAATATAATCAAAACTCAATTCAGTAGAAGCTGCAGTAAAGTTGTAAGATAAATAAGAAGCGTCATAAATCCCACCAGTTAAACCACTTGAATTTGCAAAAGCTTGTAAATTTGCATCTGTAGTATTTGATCCTGTTCCAGAAACATTGGTTGTTCCTGTTATTGCATTGACATTTCCTGTAGAAATAACAATTCCATTAGTAAACGGAAATACAGGATTGATATTTTGAAAATAGCCAATGCCGTTACCAATACTTTTAGTAGCATTAGTAGCATTATTGTTTGCACCTAAAAATTCATTTACCAATTGCGTTGCGCTGCTATTAGCTGTGCTGATGGATACCGCTTGTGAATAAATATTCAAAACATTAAGCAATAAGCATCCAAAAATAATTTTTTTCATGTTTTATATATTTTATCAACTGTCTTTATCTAAATGATTTGCAAACTTAAACTAATTTTAAATACTTTCTCCAAAAGTCAATAAATTGTTATCCGGATCAATAATAGAGAATTCTTTTTGTCCCCAAGGTTTCAAACTTAGTTTTCCAT
>JACMPO010000167.1 GCA_014377455.1 Flavobacterium sp. | reverse complement strand
TTTCATCATAAAAATTACTTCCTTCAAATGATGGTGTATTTATTTTACTGCCCAAATTTATAGGTTCACTCCAGTTTTTCCAGCTATCGTCTAAACGGTGACTTACAAAAATGTCGAAACTTCCATAACCGCTAAAGCCATCACTTGCAAAAAGCAGTGTTTTTTGATCAGATAATAATTGTATGTTTATTTCATCGGCAGCAGAATTTAATACTTTGCCTGCATTTTGCAATATGTTATAGGTGCCGTCATCTTTCTTAGTAGAAAAATAAATATCACTTCCACCTTGCGAAAAATCAGACTCAAGTGCTAGCATAATAATTTTTTTATCTGCAGTAATTGTTAAGTCAGCTGCATCATCATAATTATTAAAAGCCACAATTTTTATGGATTCTGATACGGTATAAGTACCATTGTTTTCTAAAATTTCGAAACCACTATCAGGATTTCCAACAGTTATTGATTTGCCACCACGCACTATAAAGTGTTCATAGTTAGCATTTAAATAATTGTATTTAGGGTTTGCATTTAAATTGGAATTTTCTTCAATAGGATGTTCCCAAGATCCATTTTGGCTTTTAGATAAAGAAAAAATCTTTGCATCATGATCGTCATTATTTGCTTGCAGATTAATATCAGTAGTAAAAAATAATTTTTTTCCATCATAACTTACCATTGGTGCATAGGCTTCCCATTGTTCTGTATTTACAGTTTTTGGTTGGTCAATTTGTTCAAATTGGGGTTTCAAATTTATTTTTGCTTCTAAGGGAAGTTCACTATCCGATATTCCTATGGCGTCAATTTGTTTTTGTCCGGGCATTATAGCAAAATCAAATTGTACACGAACCGAAACAACATTATTAATAACATTTTCTAGAATAGCTCTTTCGATTCCAGGATTAAAGTTAACGTCTGGCACTTCTTCTACTTTACGGCGTTTGCGTTTAAAATAATAGGCTCTATCGGTAGTTAATGTGGTGCGATATAATGGAGTTTTGTAATCCATTTGACGAGTCCAAACCACTTGATAATTTCCAGATGCATCGGCAACCGAAATTTTTACAACCGATCCGGAATTTAAATTTTCAAAAACGGCAACTTGTTTTACAGCTTGTGGTTTTTCAAATCCTACTTCGAGAACATCTTTATACTTTAAAGCATTTTTTGGTGCCCAAGCGTTTGGACTATTTCCCGCTTGTGGAAATGCATCTGGTTTGCCTAAAATTCGCTTAATTCCATATTGTTTTCCTCCCAAATCTGAAGGCATTTTAATAATTTTACTAGCCCATTGTATTTGTTGAGCGTATGAAGAGTATAGGAAAAAAAATATGGATAATAGATAAATGTATTTTTTCATAACACTATTTTTTATTTTAAAAAATGGGCTGCAACAAAGTCACAGCCCAAGCTACAAAGTTTAATAACCTCTAATTATTCACTTTGATTTTTTCTACTTTTTTACCTTTAAAGGCAAAAATATATTCTCCGTCGGTTGTAATGTCAATTCCATTACCGTATTGAGGACTTCCGCCTTTTCCTTTAGATTCTACCGAACCTTTAGTCTCACCATTAGTCATATCTATTCCGTAAATAATGTTTTTGCTATTGCGTTGGTCTCTCAAAAAATAATTATCGCCAATGTGATAAAAATAATCTACACCTTTAATTTTTTCTGAAGCATAGGCTCTTGAGCCATCTTTTTTATTGTAAGCTGCTAATCCTTTTTCAGACAAAACCACTACTTTATCTTCAAAATCAATTACATCGCTTGCTCTTCCTACTTTAGCATCATTGTGTTTTACATCAAATAATTGTTTTCCTGATGCAATATCATAACCGTAAAACTCATCTCCATCTCCTACAAAAACCGATTTATCGTTATCAATAATCAAGTCGGTAATTCTTTTATCAAATTTTTCAGATCGCCAAGCTGTAGTTCCATTAGTATCTTCAAGTGCTAAAACTCCATTTTTTTGATCTCTATATGCCCAGTAAACTGAATAAGTTGTTCCATCTTTGGTAGTTTTTATTTCTTGAATTTGAACTTTTCCACCCACTTGAACCATTATTCTATTTCCAGCTTTATAGATATTTGGCATCGACAATGCACCAGTAATTTTTTCTGACGCCCATAATAATTTACCCGATTGCATATCGTGTTTTTCAACATATTTAGTACGATCACGAGTTCCTAAAATAACTAAATAAACCGCATCTTTTGTATATAACGGATCCGCAATTGTTCTATAGATTTTCTTTTGAGAACCGCCACCAAACAAAGAAACACCACCACCTTTATCCATATCGGTTTCATAAATAGATTCCCATAATTTCTGCCCTGTTTTATAATCATAAGCCATCAATCCGTTTAAATAAATAAAAACTTTATCGTCTTTAACCCACAAATCAATAATCGCACGACGTGTTACCAGTTCCTTTTCAACTGCACCAGTAAAAGTAGCATCCCAAAGCACTTCGCCATTAACTGCATTAATTCTAACCAATTGATTTTTAAACCCTGCAAACAAAGAACCTAATGCAGTTGGCTTAAAATTAACCATGATGATTTCGTTTCGTTTAGCATCATATACATACTTTCCAACACCACCTTTAAAACGATTGGTTTCCCAAATTTTCTCGCCTGTATTTGCTTTCACTAAAATAACAGAAGCTTTTTGAGAAATTAAAAACGCATCTAATTCTGAAATATATTTAACCGTTTCTAGCTCTCCTTGGTCAGAACCTTCAAGTGATCTGGCTCCTTTTTTCTGAATTAAATTTTGATACTGTTCCGAGTTCCATAATTCTTTCCCCGATGCCATATCTAAACAAGCTACTCGGTCAGTTCCCATGCTTCGAGAATCAAAAAGAAACAAATATCCACCACCATTTTCCTTAAAAATAGCAAATTGATATTCCGAATTATTGGTTTTATTAGTAGTAAGTTTTTTGTAATCACCATTCCAAACTGGTTTTCCTTCGCCGTTTAATACTGATGCCGAGTTGTCGTCGGTTCCTAAAATTACGGAACCGTCATGATTTGCTAGTGAAAGAAAGGTAGCTTTGTTTTCAAATTCTGACTCCCAAACGGTAGCAAAACTACCCGATTTTTTTCCTGCTCCCGATTTTCCTTTTACTTTGTCAAGTAGTTTTCCGAATTGTGCATGGGATGTTAAAGTTCCCATCATACAGATAGAAAATAATGCAATTGATAGTTGTTTTTTCATTGTGAATTAATTTTAGAGGTTGATTAAAATGTTATTGTGTAGCGAACTTTATAGCGTTGTTGTTTTTGTAGTTTAAATTTAAATTTGTGCGACAAAATATAGTCAGACATAAAATTTATAAAATCAATATTTTTAATTTCGCTATCAACTTTAAAAAAAGTTGATACTTTTCCGTTTTGAATTATTCCAACATCAATAGTCATTGTGCCTTTGACATCGGCATATTTTTTTGATTTTATTTTTATAAAATCTTTTGACTGAAAAAGTTGGTTGATTTCATTGGTAACAGTTTCGGTAATTTGTTCCTCATCGGTTAATACTGGTCTTTGTGCATTTGTATGTAGGGACATCAAACTGAATAAAAATAATAGCAACAAATATTTTACTTTCTTCATGAGTTTCTAATTTTTAAAATTTATATTTCAAAAGTAGTTGCTCCATGAAATAAAAAAAATACGTCATTTGACGTATTTTTAATTTTTAAGATTTAAAAAAAAAATAAACTATTTTATAACTGAATACCTATAATTTGCAATGATAAGGAAGCATTTTTATAATCAAGTTAACCAATATTTTTTTATTTTAGTTAGATGTAAAATAGATAAAAGCCTAAATCAAATTATTATTTTTTGCTTTTTGAATCGCTTCAAGTTTGTTGTGGACTTTAAGTTTTATATAAATGTTTTCCACATGTTTGCGAATGGTTCCTGGAGAGAGAAATAAATTTTCGGCAATCGAATTGTATTTTAAACCTTTACTAAGTTGTTCTAAAACTTCAATTTCGCGTGTGCTGAGTTTAATTTCTTCATCGTAATTGGAGTTGTCAAAATCTACGGGATTTCTAAATAGTTTTAATGTTTTTAGTGCTATCGATGGAGTCATTATGGCACCACCATTTAATGTTTCTATAATACCTTGATGTAAATCTTTAGGGTTTACTTCTTTAAGTAAATAGCCATCTGCACCAGCTTTTATAGCATTAAAAATATTTTCATCATTATCAAAAACCGTAAGCATAATGATTTTTATCTGTGGAAATTGATTTTTGATAATTTTAGTAGCTTCAATTCCATTTAATTTAGGCATTTCGATATCCATCAAAATCAAATCTAAAACACTGTTTTTCTTTAATTTTTCAATTGCATCGTTACCGTCATGAGCTGTAAATTTGATTGAAATATCTTCAAAAAAAGATAATTTTTCCGCTACCGCTTTTATCAAAAATGAATTATCATCTACTATGGCTACTTTTATCATATAATCAATTAATTTTATAACAAAACATCATTTAAAACAAAAATACAAAAATTTTAACGTTATAATGTTAAATAATTATGACTTTTTTCGTTCGCCAATTTGCTGTCTCCACATAGCATAATATAATCCTTTTTCTAGTAATAAATCGTCATGTTTACCTTGTTCTATTATCTTTCCTTGCTCTAAAACAAATATCTTATCAGCATGCATTATGGTAGATAATCGATGCGCGATTAAAACTGTGATTCTGTTTTTATCAGAAATATTTCTAATCGTCGCATTTATTTCTTCTTCAGTTATAGAGTCCAATGCCGAGGTCGCCTCATCAAATATTAACAAATTTGGATTTCTTAAAATGGCTCTTGCGATTGATAATCGTTGCTTTTCGCCTCCCGAAACTTTAATTCCACCTTCGCCAATTGTGGAATTTAATCCGTCTTCGGCTCGCTCTAAAAGTTTGTTGCAACTGGCTCTATGTAAAACATCTAGCAATTGGTTATCTGTTGCATTTGGTTTTACAAATAACAAGTTTTCTCTAATTGTACCCGAAAATAGTTGGGCATCTTGAGTTACAAAACCCAGTTGTTTTCTTAAATCTAATAAATCTATATCGACAGAATTTATTTTGTTGTACAAAACTTTCCCATTTGCTGGAGGATATAATCCAACTAATAATTTTACTAACGTGGTTTTTCCAGCTCCAGACGGACCAACAAAAGCTACTGTTTCGCCTTGTTTGATATTAAAATTTATATTTTCGACCGCATTATGTCCAGCTGTTTTATGTTTGAAACTTACATTTTCGAAATGTAACGATTCAATAACACCTATATTTTTTGCGTTTTTAGGTCGATATTCTGTTGGTGCATTTAGCAATTCTTGAAAGTTTTCCATAGACACTTTTGTTTCATTAAGTGCAATTATAAAGGAACCCAATTCCTGCAATGGACCAAAAATAAAGAAGGTAAAAAATACCATGGTGAGCAAGTCGCCAACAATAATTTTATTACTAAATAAAAAGTAATACAACGTAAAAACTACACATGTTCGTAAAAAATGAACCGTAGTACCTTGAATAAAACTTAAACTTCTTATAAATCGAATTTTTTGCAATTCTAATTGTAAAATTTTCAAGGTATTTAAATTGAGTCTTTTTTCTTCTTGATAAGTCAAACCAAGACTTTTTACTAGTTCAATATTTCGTAAACTTTCGGTTGTTGATCCAGCAAGCGCATTGGTTTGAGTTACAATTTTTCGGGAAACTACTTTAATTTTCTTTCCTAAATACGAACTGATAAAGGCAATTATAGGAGCAGTTACTAAAAATATCAATGAAATTCTGTAGTCTATTCGGGAGATGTAAACTATCACAAATATGAAACCAATTACCGTTTGAAAGATAAGCGAAATAGAAAGTGTAATTAGTTTTTCAGAGTCGGTTCTTACTTTTTGTAATTTGCTTAAGGTTTCGCCACTGCGCTGATCTTCAAAATCTTCGTAAGGCAAATCCAACGATTTTTTGATGCCGTCAGTATACATTTCAGCTCCAGTTCGCTGAATAACAATATTGGTAAAATAATCCTGAAAATTCTTAGTTATTCTTGAGATCATTGCAGCGCCAAGCGATAATCCTAACCAAAAAGCGACCGATTTTATGAAGTTTAGTTCGTGACCTTTATATTTTGACAAGCCTACGCCACAATCTTGCATTAATTTTCCAGTAATTACTGAGTCTGATAAGCTAAAACAAATGTTTATTGCCGCCATTATCAAGGCAAAAAATAAAAGTGATTTATGCTTTATGAGATAAAAAAGTAAGAGTTTCATGTAGTAGTTTTCAGATGTGCAAAAATACTAAATTATTACGGTTTTGGGCACTTTTAATACTACCTTTACGTTATGATTTCATTGGATTTTAAGATGATATAAAAAATTCTGAATTGTATTTAGTGAAAATTGACAAAGTTTTTTTATCTAATTTTTCTTTAAAAATTTAATGTAAGTTGCATTTAAAAAAGCACAAAAATGAATTTTAGTACAAAAATTACAATTCAAAAATCGAGAAACCCAATACAATATTCTTCTAAAATTGTATCACTAGGTTCCTGTTTTGCTGAAAACATGTCGGAGAAATTTGAGTATTTCAAATTTAAAAATTCAGTAAATCCGTTTGGGATTATTTTTAATCCCGTTTCGATCGAAAATTTGCTTTTTAGAATTGTAAATGATCAAAAATTTACTGCTGACGATCTGTTTTTTCACAATGAATGTTGGCACTGCTTTGAAGTACATTCCGTCTTGAATAACATACAGAAAAATGAGTTATTAATACATTTAAATCAAATTTTAGCTGATTCAAAAATCCAAATTCAACAAGCAACTCATTGCATTATTACTTATGGAACTTCTTGGGTTTATAAAAATAAAATCAGTAATGCTGTTGTTGCAAATTGTCATAAAGTTCCTCAAAATCAATTTGATAAGGAAATTTTATCAGTTGAAACAATCGAAAAATCAATTCTAAATTCAATAGAATTAATTGCGAAAATAAATCCTAATTGTCATTTTATTTTCACAATTTCTCCAGTACGTCATTTAAAAGATGGATTTGTGGAAAATCAGCGCAGTAAAGCATATTTAATCACTGCAATTCATCGTGTATTATCCGATAGTATTCCAAAGCTTAAATTAGAGAATTGTAGTTTAAACTATTTTGCAGCCTATGAAATTATAATGGACGAACTTCGTGATTATCGTTTTTACAATGATGATATGATGCATCCAAGCAAATTGGCAATAAATTACATTTGGGAACAGTTTGCACAAAGCTCAATTCATATAGATTCTCTAGCAATTATGGACGAAATAGATGTAATTCAGAAATCATTATTGCACAAACCGTTTAATTCACAATCGGAGATTTTTGAGAAATTTAAGGAAAATTTACAAATCAAAATCACTCAAATTCAAGAAAAACTACCTGAAATTAAATTTTAAAAATACGCTATTTGTCGTATTTTTTTTATTTCAAATAATATAGAATTTTACTTGTTGGTAATTTTAATTTTAATTTAATGATTTTTTTCCTCGTAGGATTAATTTTAGCGCTTTTTTTTTCATCTCTGTATTTGAATTATGATTTTTATAAGCAAAAAAAATTATTCAAGTCAAAGATGCTTTTGCTTGAAAATACATTTGAAGAACAAAATCAAACCAAAGTGAATTATAAATCTAACATTGAAATAATGAATATGTTGGAACAAAACATGAAACGTAACACTAAAATAGTGCATAATGAAATTTACAATCTCAATTTTGAATTATTTGAAATAGCAATTCAAAAGAAATCATAATAAATTGTTTTCAAATGATTTAGATTGGTTATTTTTAGCAATTGTAAATTCAATTATTCCATTTTATGCGTAAAAAATTACTTTATATAATCTTCATTTTATATTCGTTTATTTCCTATTCTCAAAACGCACAAGATATAATTGACAAACTAAAAGTTGATTTAAAATCCAATCCTGATGCAAAAAAGACTGCATCAATTTACTCTGATTTAACTTGGTATTACTCGAATGTTGCTACAGATTCTGCACTTGCATATGGAAAAAAAGCACTTTTTGAAGCTTCTAAACTTAAGGATTCTATTTTATTAGCGCAAATATACAGCGATTTAGGAGCTGTGTATTTTAGAAGAAGTGAGTTTCAAAATTGCAGAATGAGTTATTTAACTGCATTAAAAATTAGAAAGCTCAGAAATGATAAACTAGGAATTGCAAAGATAAATTTGAATTTAGCGAATGTTTATAATAAAGAAAACTACAAACAAGAAGCATTAAAAAATTATCTTGAAGGAGTAGATTTTTTTGAAAAAGCTAATAATCAGCAAATTGTAGCTGTAACAAAAGCAAATATCGGTTCGCTTTTTAACGATTTAAAAAATTATGCCAAAGCAAAAGCGTATCTTCAAGATGCTATTGCGTACCAAGAAAAAAACCAATTAGACGAAGGTCTAAGCACCTCTTATTTATCTATGGGAAATGTTTATCTGAAATTAAAAGATACACTTACATCAATTAAATATTATGAAAAATGCATAGCATCTTCCAAAAAATCAGGAAATAATTTGTCGTTGTCCAGCGCGCTAAATAATTTAGGAAGTATAAAGTCGCAACAAAAAAAATCGGCAGAAGCAAGTGCTATTTTCAATAAGTCGAAAGCTTTGCGCGACACACTGGATTTAAAAACTGACGAGTCTATTTTATCTCTAGCAATCGCAAAAGAACACATTATGTATGGTCGATTCAACGAAGCGAATAAAGTGTTGAATCAGCTAAAAAATCAATATTCAAAGAGTAAAAATTTTGACAATAATTTATTTGAAGTCTACCATTTTTTTATTCTGAGTTATGGCTATTTAAAAATTCCAGATAGTGTTGAATATTATTCTAATTTGACCTATAAAATGCAAGATTCTGTTATAAAAATTAATGTAAATAAGCAAACCAATGAGTTAGAAGCAAAATATCAAACCACAAAAAAAGAAAAGCAACTTTTAGTGCAAGAAGCTGATGTAAAAAAGAAAGAAACAATAATTTTTGGTTTAGCAATACTTGCTGTTTTTTTATCAATTGTTGGATTTTTAATTTACAGACAACAGAAGCTAAAAAATTTCCAACAAACCCAAGAGTTCAAACTTAAAACAGCTATTGCAAGAGTAGAAACTCAAAATAAATTACAAGCACAACGCCTCAATATTTCCCGCGATTTGCACGACAATATTGGAGCACAACTTACCTTCATTATTTCATCTGTTGATGCTATCAAATATGCTTTTGACATTCAAAACCCTAAATTAAATAACAAATTAAAAACAATAAGCGATTTTACGAAAACTACAATAATCGAGTTGCGAGATACTATTTGGGCAATGAATTCGACTGAAATCACATTTGAAGAATTACGTTCTCGAATATTAAATTTCATAGAAAAAGCACAAGAAGCTACCGAAAATATTGATTTTAAATTTACTATTGATGATAAATTGAAAGAATATAAATTTTCGTCCATAAAAGGAATGAACATTTACAGAACAATTCAGGAAGCCATTAATAATGCCATAAAATATGCAGGTTGTACCCAAATAAATGTTATTGCAAAATCTGAAAATAAAACTTTAACAATTTTGATTGTAGATAACGGAAAAGGATTTGATATTGAGAATTCCGAATCAGGAAATGGACTTCAAAATATGAAAAAACGAATGGAAGAAATAAATGCTACGTTTCAAATTAAATCGGGAGAAAATAATGGAACGGTTGTCTTACTTACAATTCCTGCAACTACTTAGATTCTTTCTTAAAAATAAAATCACCAAATAAATACGATAAATTACGTATAGCCAAATAAAATAAAGTCTCCACTTTTGATGTTGAGTTCACGTTAAAATGAACTAGCATCAAATGACTATCAAAAACCAATTTTATATATTATTTTTTCTTTTGTCTGTGCTTTGCAGATCCAATATTTATGCTCAAAATGAGGTGTCAAATAAGCAAATAGATTCCATCAATAATTTGTCTTTTGACTTTAAAATTAAGAATACAGCAAGTTCCATAAAACTATATACTGCAAATCTTGAAATTGCTAAAAAGAATAATTATTCCCTTGGTATTGCCGATGCTTATTCTAATTTGGGATTAGTATATTACTATAAAGGCAACTACGATTTAAATACAAATTTTACTTTAAAATCCATAAGACTATACAATCAATTAAATCAAAAAAGTAAGTTGGCAAAAGCATATTCAGAATATGGGTATCAATTAAAAAAGCGCAATATGAAACAAGCTAACTTTTATATGACTAAAGGTTTGCGAATTTCAGAAAGCTTAAACGACGAAAAACAACTTAGTGCTACTTATGATAATTATGGAGTTCTGAAAGAAATGGAAAACCAGTTGGATAGTGCCTACTTTTACTACAGCAAAGCATTGCAACTAAAAGAAAAAAATAACGATTATTATGGTATTCCTTTCAGTTTAAATAATATTGGTTTACTCAAAATATTACAAAAAAAACCACTACAAGCAAAACCATTTTTAGATAAAGCGTATCAATTGCGATTGAAAATAAAAGATAATGTTGGCATTGCAGAAAATCTCAATTTATACGGCAAATATTACAAAAGTATTCAGGATACAAACCAAGCGATTCTATATTTTAAGAAGGCGTTGGCACAAAGCAAAGCTTTTGAATACGACGATTTAACGCAAGATAATTATCAATTTTTGGCCGATTTATACGAGCAAAATAAAGACTATTTTAATGCTTTAAAAAATTATAAATTACAAGTTATTTGTAAAGATAGTATTAACTCTGTAGCGATTAGAACCAAACAAGCAGCGCTTGATGTAGAATTTGAAACGGAGCAAAAAGAAAAACAAATTTTAATTCAGCAAACTAAAATTGCCGAGAAAAATTTATGGATTCTAAGCGGATTTTCATTATTAGTTATTTCTGTATTAGTTGGTTTTCAATTTTATAATCGTCAAAAGTTAAAAACGGTTCAACTAGAAAAGGAAAAAGTATTGCGAGATGCTTTATTGAAAATCGAAACCCAAAGTAAATTGCAAGCACAAAGGCTTCAAATTTCGCGCGATTTACATGATAATATTGGTGCGCAACTTACTTTTATAATTTCTTCAATCGATAATTTGAAGTATGCTTTTGATATTCAAAATCCAAAACTCGATTCTAAACTGGAAAGTATCAGCGATTTTACAAAAGATACTATTGTTGAGCTTCGCGATACCATTTGGGCAATGAATAATTCTGAAATTACGTTTGATGAATTGCGTTCGAGAATTTTAAATTTTATCGAAAAGGCAAAAGCAGTAAAAGAAAACATCGTGTTCAAATTTGATGTAGATGCTAGCTTGACTCACTATAAATTTACATCAGTAACTGCCATGAATATCTATAGAATTATTCAGGAAGCTGTAAATAATTCCATCAAATATGCCAATGCATCACAAATTTCAGTCAATGCAATTTCAGCTGAAAATCAGTTAAATATAACTGTTTTGGATAACGGAAAAGGTTTTGATGTAGACCAAGCAATTTTAGGAAATGGTTTAAATAATATTAAAAAGCGTGCTGACGAACTTGGTGCAACTATTAAAATAACTTCTGAAATAGAGAAGGGCACACAAATTAATTTGATAATACCGATGACTTAATTTTGAGTTTATTTTGCTATTATTAACTTTCCTTTATTAGATTTTTTACCAGAGTTTAAAACCAAAAGTACACACCATTTTCCAAATTAGTAATCGATAATTCTTCTGATGAATTACTTAACGTAATTTGCTTTTCTAAGACTTTTTTACCAAGAGTGTCAAATAAGGTGAATGTATTGATTAACTCTGAATTTGAAGGAATTGCAATGTGAATTGTACTGTTAGTCGGATTTGGATATACATATGCGTTTTGCTTTTCTAAATTATAATTTTATAAGATAAGTTAGGAGTATAGCAAATTTCGAGTTTTGGATGTAAATTTGAATTAGGATGATCGCTAGATGCAAACGTTAATAGACGATAAGGAGATTCATTTTGTAGTTGCAACATTAAACCATAACCTTGAGAAGGATTTGCAATAATGTCTTGGATTAATAATTTAACATCAACATTATAATCCTGAAAAGGAGTTGTATCCTGTGGTAAAACCACCTGATTTACAGTCGTGACTGCTAGCTGATTATTCCATGAAACATTTTCATCCCATGGAGTAATAATTCTTCTAAGATAGGCAGCATTGCTTCCGCTTGAATGAACATGTTGTCCGTTTGCATTTCCATTTTGAGAATTTGGATTATTATAAAGTGTTAAAATAGCAGAGTCAATGCTAGTACCTGTTGGAACAGTACTTAAATTAAAATCTAAAAGTCCTCTAATTTTTAAAGGTGTACCACTAATAGTCCACGCACCGGCATTAAATTCGGGCGAATTAGGTTGTCCATTGCTCACATTATCAGATAAAAATGCATCTTTCCCAATAGTTGCATCTGGTTGAATAATAGTACAAAATGAATATGTAATTTCTAGTTTCGGGTGCAAGGAAGGGTTAGGATGGTCGCTAGAAGCAAAAGCAAGTAATTTATAAGGCGTTTCGTCTTGAAGTTTTAGCATAAAACCATATCCTTGTGAGGGATTTGCGATTATGTCTTGCAGTAGAAGTTTTACATCTAATTGATAATTTTGGTTAGGATTAGTATCTTGAGGCAATATTACCTGATTTTGTGTTGTGGTTGTGGGGTGTATATTCCAAAAAACACCCTCTGTCCATGGAGAAGTAATTCTTTGTAATAAAGCAGTATTGCTTCCATTTGTATGAACGTGTTGTCCATTAGCGTTACCGTTAACGCAATTAGGATTGTTATACAAAGTTAATGTTGCTGATTGTATTGTGGCTCCAATAGGCAGAGCACTTAAATCAAATTCTAGAAGTCCTCTAATTTTTAGTGGATTACCGCTAATTGTCCTTTCCGTCGCATCAAACTCTGGCGAATTACCCTGACTATTGTTTAAATTATCTGAGATAAATGCATCTTTGCCTGATGTTGCGTTGGGCTGTAATATTATTGTTGTTTGAGAACTTACCCGAGAAAAACATAAAAATGTAATTTTTTAAAATAACTATTATTTTAAATAGATTTATAAATATAAATTCAATTTTAACAAAAATAATTTTTTTATTATTAATAAATAATGTTTTGATTTATTACTTCACAAAATCAACTATTTTTTCTAAAACTTCTTTAATTCCAGCACTATTTTTTCCTTTACCAGACGCAAAAAACGGTTGTCCGCCACCATTTCCGTCAATATATTTTCCCAATTCTCGAATAATATTTCCAGCATTTAATGATTTTGCTATAACTAATTCTTTTGAAATATAACAATGAATATTGGGTAAATTATATTCTAAAGAAGCTAAAAACACAAATGAATTGGGTTGTAAACTTCCTAAAGCTAAGGCTAAATCTTTAGTAGAATTCATCGATAAATCTACTTGCTTGGCTAAAAAGTTTATGCCATTTATTTCTTGGAAATCAGTAGCTAATGTATTTTTTAATGTGTCAACTTTTTCTTTAAGAAGTAGTTCTATTTGTTTTTTTAATTTAACATTATCGTCTTGCAAAGAAGTTACTGATTTTAAAACATCTTGCGGATTTTTTAAAGTCGCAGTAATTTCGTCCAAAGTTTTTTCTTGATTTTTATAAAAATCTTTTACTGCATCTCCCGTTATCGCTTCTATTCTGCGAATTCCTGCGGCAACAGCTCCTTCTGAAATAATTTTGAAATGCCAAATGTCTGAGGTGTTTTTTACATGAATCCCTCCACACAATTCCTTACTATTTCCAAATTCTATCATACGAACTGAATCGCCATATTTTTCTCCAAATAATGCCATTGCTCCTTTATCTAAAGCTTCTTTTATAGGAATATTTCTGTGTTCAACAAGTTGTAATCGTGCTTCAATTTGATTATTAACTGAATTTTCAACTTGTTTAATTTCATCATTAGTAAGTTTAGAAAAATGTGAAAAATCAAAACGTAAATAATCTGGGTTTACTAAACTTCCTTTTTGCTCTACATGTGTTCCTAAAATAGTCCGTAAAGCCAAATGCATTAAATGTGTAGCCGAATGGTTTTTTGATGTTGCGGTTCGCAAATCAGTATTTACTTTTGCTACAAAACTTGCCTCTAAATTTTGTGGCAAATTTTTAGAATAGTGAATAATCAAATTGTTTTCCTTTTTAGTATCGATAATTTCGATTTCTTCTTTTTGGCTTTCGACTTTTGTCTTTTGACTAATAAGAGTTCCTCTATCTCCAACTTGACCGCCACCTTCTGGATAAAATGGAGTTGCGTCTAAAACTATTTGATATAAAATTCCATCTTTTTTTGAATCTACTTTTCTAATTCTTGTGATTTTAACTTCGCTTTCGGTTTGGTCATATCCTACAAATTTTTCGACATTTCCGGGAATCAAAATTTTCCAATCTTCGGTTGAAACTTCAGATGCAGCGCGCGAACGTGCTTTTTGTTTTTGTAATTCAAATTCAAATTCAGCTTCATTATATGAGTATCCTTTTTCTTTTAAAATTAAAGCCGTTAAATCTCTTGGAAAACCAAAAGTATCGTATAATTCAAATGCTTTTGATCCTGAAACAAGTGTTCCCTGAGTTTCCAAAACTACTTTGTCTAACAATTGCAACCCTTGATCTAAAGTTCTTAAAAATGATGCTTCTTCCTCTCGAATTACATTAGTAACCAATTGCTGTTGGGATTTTATTTCTGGAAAAAATTCACCCATTTGATTGGCTAAAACTTCAACTAATTTGTAAATAAAAGGTTCTTTGGTATTTAAAAAAGTAAATCCGTATCGAATAGCACGACGCAAAATTCTGCGTATAACATATCCTGCACCAGTATTTGATGGTAATTGTCCATCAGCTATTGCAAAAGCCACAGCACGAATATGATCTACAATGACGCGAATGGCAATGTTGGTTTTATTCTGTTCTTCTAACACTTCGACTGCGCTCAGTGAGACCTTATTCGGTAAATATTTAAATCCTGTAATTGCTTCCACTTTTGCGATAAGTGGCGTGAAAACATCAGTGTCATAATTAGAAGTTTTTCCCTGTAGTGCCATACACAATCGTTCAAATCCCATTCCAGTATCTACATGTTGGGCAGGAAGTTTTTCCAGACTTCCGTCAGCCTTTCGGTTGAATTCCATGAATACATTATTCCAAATTTCAACCACTTGCGGATGATCTGAATTTACCAAACTTTTTCCTGAAACTTTTTCTTTTTCTTCTTCAGATCGAATGTCAATATGAATTTCAGAACATGGTCCACATGGACCTTGATCGCCCATTTCCCAAAAGTTGTCTTTTTTATTACCAAGAATGATACGATCTTCTGGAACATATTGTTTCCAAATATCCCAAGCTTCTTGATCGAAGGGAACATTATCTTCTTTGCTTCCTTCAAAAACTGAAACGTACAGATTTTCTTTTGGAATTTTATATACTTCTGTTAGTAATTCCCATGCCCAATTGATTGCATCTTTCTTAAAATAATCGCCAAAACTCCAGTTGCCGAGCATCTCAAACATGGTGTGATGGTATGTATCAAAACCAACGTCTTCTAGATCGTTATGTTTTCCTGAAACTCGAAGACATTTTTGAGTATCAGCGATTCGTTTGATTTTTGGAGTCGCATTTCCAAGAAAAAACTCTTTAAATTGAGCCATCCCCGAATTGTTAAACATTAATGTTGGATCGTCTTTTAAAACTATTGGAGCTGAAGGCACAATTAAGTGTCCTTTAGATTCGAAAAATTGTAAAAATTGTTTACGAATGTCTTGTGATTTCATTATTTTAATTAATTCGTTTGGTATTATTTGGATTTGATACTTAGAAAATCGAGTTGCTTTAAAAATTTAATTGAAATTGATATAATTCAGTTTCCAATCGATGCGTATTTTATCTTAATACTATTAAAAACATTCAATACAAAAAATTAGGATTGGATGAAACATTTCTTAAATTTGTTTGACCAACATTTATTAATTTATTGCTGTTGTGCACAAAAATAGTTTATTTTAAGAAATGTCGAAAGTAAAATATTATTACGATTCCGAAAACTTAGCGTACCGCAAGATAAAGCCCAAAAAAGGTAGGAAGTTGGGTTATTTTGCATTGTTTTTATTGGCATCAGCATTATTTGGATTTTTGTGCTTTGTAGTTTTGATGAATTCAACTTTTTTCGAAACACCAAAAGATAAAATTATGGCACGAGAAATTGACAATATGAAATTGAATTATGCTATATTAAATAAAAGAATTCAAGATATTGATGAGGTTGTGACAAACTTGGAAGATCGAGATAATAATTTGTATCGCACTTTTTTTAACGCATCACCCATAAATGATGACGTGCGAAAAGGCGGTTTTATTAACGAAAATAGATATCGAGAACTTGCTGGATTTAACAATTCGGAGTTGGTAATTAATACCACAAAGCGTGTAGATGTAATTACCAAACAACTTGCCGTACAATCAAAATCGTTAGACCAAATTTTGAGTTTAGCAAAAGCAAAAGATAAATTATTAAGTGCAATTCCAGCGATTCAACCCGTAAAAAATGAGGATTTAAAAAGAGTAGCTTCAGGTTTTGGATATCGCAGTGATCCATTTACTAAAGCAAGAAAGATGCATGAAGGAATGGATTTTACGGCTAAAACGGGTACGCCAATTTATGCCACTGGCGATGGAGTTGTCAAAAATGCTGACAATTCGGCATCAGGATTTGGAAATCACATTGTTATAGAACATGGTTTTGGGTATGAAACTTTGTTTGGACATTTAAGTAAATATAATGTGCGACCTGGACAACGTGTAAAACGAGGAGATATAATAGGTTATGTAGGAAGTACAGGTAGGAGTGAAGCACCACATTTGCATTATGAAGTTCATAAAGACGGCAAAGTTGTTAACCCGATAAACTTCTATTACGGAAATATTTCGGCAGCCGAATACATTTCGATTGCTAAAATTGCAAATCAAGAAAATCAATCGTTAGATTAATTATCTTGTGTAATTTTGGATAAATAAAATTTTAAAAATTTCAGTATGCATATAGAACTTTCAAAAGACAAATTATATTACAGCATTGGCGAAGTTGCTAAAGCGTTTGATGTAAATGCATCGCTAATTCGTTTTTGGGACAAGGAATTCGATATTTTGAAGCCAAAGAAAAATGCAAAAGGAAATCGCATGTTTACCCAAGACGACGTAAAAAATTTACAATTAATTTATCATTTAGTGAAAGAAAGAGGTTTTACACTTGATGGTGCTAAAACACATTTAAAAGAGGGTAAAAAGAAAACATTAGACAAATTTGATATCATTGCAAAACTAGAAACTATAAAAGCGGCATTGACAAACATTAAGAATCAACTTTAGGAATGATTTTTGTAACACAGAATAGATTTTAAATACTTATAAACAATAAACTAAACTAATTATTAACTGAATCTGAAATAAAATCAGATCAAAAAAAACTAAAAAAATGGATTTTAAAAAATTTTTACCTTGGATTATTTTGGGAGCAGTAGTCTTATTTGGCTATCTTTATTTTAAAGGAATTAATAATACCGCAGTAACATTAGATCAAGATGTAAAAGAAAGTTGGGGAAATGTTCAAACTGCCTATGAAAGAAGAAATGATTTGATTGGAAATTTAGTTAAAACAGTTCAAGGTGCAGCCGAATATGAAAAAGGAACTTTAACTGCTGTAATTGAAGCTCGTGCAAAAGCAACACAAACCACTATTGACCCAAGTAATATTACACCTGCACAATTGGCTCAATACAATCAGGCTCAAGGTGGTGTAACATCTTCATTATCTAGATTATTAGTAACTGTAGAGCAATATCCTAGTTTAAAAGCAAACGAAAATTTCCTGAAATTACAAGACGAATTAGTTAGTACCGAAAATCAAATTCTTACGGCTCGAACCAGATTTAATGAAGCTGTTAAACCTTACAATAATCATGTTAGCGTTTTTCCAAACAATTTATTTGCAGGTATGTTTGGATTTAAAGCAAAACCTTATTTTGAAGCGGTTGCTGGAGCAGATAAAGCACCAAATGTTGAATTCAATTTTGACAAAAAAGAAGCTAAATAAAAAGATAAAATGTCAAAAGTAGAAGATTTTTTATCTAAAAAAGAAGAACAAGAAATTGTAGATGCCATTCAGGTGGCTGAAAAAAATACTTCTGGTGAAATTAGAGTGCATCTCGAAAAAACTACTTCCATAGCACCTTATGATCGTGCTGTGGAAGTTTTTAATCTTCTTGAAATGCATAAAACTAAAGATGCAAATGGCGTTTTAATTTATGTTGCTGTAAACGACAAGCAATTTGTTATTTGTGGTGATAAAGGGATTGATGATAAAGTCGACATTAACTTTTGGAGCACTACTAAAGATGCTATTGTAAACCAATTTAAAATAGGAAATTTTAAGCAGGGATTAATTGATGGCATCTTAAAAGCTGGTGAACAATTAAAACAGCATTTCCCATATCAAGATGACGATACAGACGAATTATCCAACGAAATATCAATAGGATGATGCATATAACTTTCAAAAAACACAGTTTTCTACTTTTCGTTTTTGTCCTTTTATTTCTATCTCAGATAGGTTATGCACAATTTAAAATTCCAGTCAAACCAGATTTTCAAACTTCGGTTTATGATTATGCAAATGTTTTAGAAGCAAATCAAAAAATACAGTTAGAAGAAAAACTTATTAAATATTCTGATTCTACCACAACGCAAATTGTAGTTATTACTGTAGATAAAATTGATGGAGAAGATATTGGGATTTTAGCACCAAAATGGGCTCAGAACTGGGGAATTGGCGATAAAAAAAAAGATAATGGAATTTTAATATTAGTTGCTAAACAAGAACGCAAAATTTGGATTGCACCTGGATATGGAGTTGAAGATCGATTAGTTGCTGGAATAAATGGAGAAATAATCCGTAATATTATTATTCCAGAATTCAAATCTGGCAGTTATTATAATGGTCTTGATAAAGGAGCAGATGCAATTTTTGAGGTTTTAAAAGGTAAATATAAAGGTACTAGAAAAACAACAACGACGAATGATTTACCAATTGGACCCATTATTTTCATAGTTATTTTTATTTTGCTAATTATTTTCAGGAACAGAAATGGCGGTAACTCTGGGAATTCTTCAGTAGGATCATCTTTGCTAGATATGATTATTTTGAGTAATTTGGGAAGAAGTAGTGGTAGTGGATTTGGCGGTTCTTCTGGCGGTGGATTTTCTTCTGGCGGTGGATTTGGTGGTGGCTTCGGTGGCGGTGGATTTTCAGGTGGTGGAGCAGGAGGAAGCTGGTAAATTTTATAAATATTATTTAAAAAAACTCATTATGTTTTTAATCGTAATGAGTTTTTTTACTTTGAATATCATTTAAAAGCTCATAGCAAATGAACCTCCAAGCGTTTTTCCGTCATAATATGGACTAAAGATTGCGGCACTGCTTGAAGAATTTTTTTCGTTAAATAAAATTTTATTGATATATGGATTTAACCAATAAGCCGTTTTTGTACATAAAATTCCAATTCCAGCCCCAGCAACTACATCATTAAGCCAATGTCTATTGTTATACATTCGCAATCCACCAGTTGCTGTTGCTACCAGATAACCAGAAATTCCGTACCAAATCGATTGATCTTTATATTCTTGATATAGAAATTCTGCTCCAGCAAAAGCCAATGCTGTGTGACCAGATGGAAATGAATTATTTGAAGACTCATCAGGTCGTTCAATATTACTAACTGATTTTAATGCCGTGACAGACGTTGCAACTAATCCTAGCGAAGTCGCTAAAATTACACTACGATTTCGCAAATTATTTTTCCCTTTTACACCAAGATTATTAAGTGCATAAACAGTTAAGGCAGGAATGTACTGCGAATAATCATCAATATGCAAATTGGAATGATTGTCTTTTATAATTTCATTACGGACACTTCTATTAAATTCTAAAAGTTTTGAGTTGTGTAAAGCTACAAATCCATAACTTGTAAGAACAACTGGAATTATAAGTTGTTTATACTTAAATTTTATATTTTTTAATGAATCAACAGCATCACTATCAACTTGTTTTAGTTGTTGTGCCTGTGATGCAAATGAAAGTATTAAAGATGTAAAAATTATAAGTATTTTTTTCATATCTAATTTAAAATTTATTCTAGATTATTTTAAATAGTGATGGTGTTTTTCATATCGATACAACCAACTCAAAAATGTTGGAAAAACAATAAGTAATAATGGTAAAGCAATTATAAATCCACCAATTACAGCAATTGCAAGAGGTTGATGTAATTCTGATCCTGTTCCAATACCAATTGCTAAGGGCAACAGTGCAATAATAGCTCCAAGTGCGGTCATTAGTTTTGGTCTTAATCGAGTAGAAATGGAGTAAACTATGGATTCATTAATATGATTAGTTTCTTTAAATGTAGCTCTAAATTGTAAGAAAGTAAAAATTGCATTTTCACTAATAATCCCCACAATCATAATGATTCCAGTATAACTTCCTACATTCAATGGTGTCTGCGTTATAAAAAGTAATAAATAACTTCCAGAGATTCCCAAAACTGAAATTCCTAAAATTAATAAAGCAACTCGGAAATCTCGATATAAAAATAGAATGACGCCAAAAATTAATAATGATGAGGCAATTAAAATCATTAATAATTCTTTGAATGATTGCTGTTGTTCTTTGTAAGCTCCAGCAAATTCAATATAATATCCGCTTGGTAATTGAATTTGATTTGAAACTTTCGATTTAATCTCGGTCATTACGGTTCCTAAATCCCTATTATTCAATCGTCCTGTAACAACGCTCATCATCTGGAGATTTTCTCTTTCAATTTCGGCATCACCTTTTGAAACATTAATATCTACAAGGCTTGATATTGGAATGGATTTTCCGCTTGGTAAAAATATTTTAGTGTTTTTTATTTGTTCCAAATTGCTATTTTGCGAGTTTTGATAAATTAGTCTAATCGGTGTAGTTCGTTCATTTTCTAGTAAACTCCCAATCACATTTCCTTCTAAAGCGGTTTGCATTTGAAATTGCAAATTAGTTGGCGAAATTCCGTATTGTGCAAGTTGTGTGTAATTTGGGATAATATTTATTGTTGGTCCAGTGCGTACTATTCCATCAAAAACATCAGCGGTTCCTTTTATATTTCCCACAATTACACTAACATTTTTTGCTATTTTTTGTAATTCTTTTTGGTTATTGCCATAAATTTTTACTTCAATAGGAGAAACAGAGCTCATTAAATCGCCCAGCATATCGCCAATTACTTGTCCGAAATCTATTCTTAAAGCAGGCTGTGAAGCTTCTATTTTTTTTCGTATTGCATCAATTACATCGATACTTGTTGAAGATCTATTTTTTTTGAGTTGAATTAAATAATCACCTCTATTAGGTTCAGTAATGAAAAATCCCATTTGAGTTCCTGTTCGACGGCTGTAGGCGTCAACTTCTGGAGTTTGTATAATAATTTTTTCAACCTCGCGAAGCATTCTGTCAGTTTCTTCAAGAGAAGTTCCTGGTGGCGATTCGTAATCTAAAACGATACTTCCTTCATCCATTTCTGGTAAAAAGCCAGTTTCTAAATAGGGTAAAATTATAAATATTGAAATCACTAAAGCCAAACAAAAAAGGATACTTATTATAGGTTTAGAAATGAAATGAGAAATCCACTTTTGAGTTTTTACTTCATGAATTTGAGTTGCAGTTTGTGTGGTATTTTCCTTTTTAGACAACATTAAGTAAACCACCGGAAGAAGTAACCAAGTAACAAAAAACGAACAAACAAGTGTAATAATCATTGTATCTGTAAGAACTTTAAAATAAGCTCCTGCAACGCCACTCATTAAAATAAATGGAAAAAATATCACAATTGTACTTATAGAAGAGCCTAACATTGCAGGAAACAGATAGTGAATTGCTTTTTGCAAAAGTGAAACCGTAGGTTCGTTTGGATTTTCTTCGTGTGTACGGTGAATTTGTTCTACAACAACAATTGCATCATCAATTATCAAACCTAAGGCAGCAGCAATTGCTCCTAAAGTCATAATATTAAAAGTTTGACCAGTCAGAAATAAAACTAATAATGTTAAAGCTAAAGTAACTGGAATAATTATTAAAATTGTAGCACTCGCTTTAGCCGATTTCAGAAAAATCACAGCCACAACTATTGCTAGTAATAATCCAATAAGCAAGCTATCGGTTACACTTTTAACTGCATCATTTACAAATGTAGCTTGCTGATAATAAGGTTTTATGGTAATGCCGTGAGGTAAAATTTTTTTAAGCAGCGCTAACTTAGTTTCCATATTTTCTGAAATGGTAATTAAATTAGAGTTGGGTTGTTTTATCACTGCAATTAAAACGCTTTCTTTTCCGTTTGCATTTACTTTTATATATTCCTTTGCTTCTTTAATTTCTACTGTCGAAATGTCTTTTAAGGTTACAATTCCTTTTCCTTTATTGCTTATAACTAAATTTTCAAGTTCTTCTTTTTTGTCAACCTGAGCATCGGTTATTGTAAGATATAAATATCGGTAATCCGATAAATATCCGTTTGATTTGATAAAATTTGTAGCACTCATAACTTGAGTTACAGCATCTGGTGTAATGCCCAGAGAAGCCATTTTATCAAAATCTAAGGCAATCCAATATTCTTTTTCTTTACCACCAATAATTCTAATTTCACTAACACCACTTATTTGTGAAAGAAATGGTTTTATGGTAAAATTTGCAATCTTTTTAAGCTCAATAGCCGATTTTCCTTTTCCCTCAATAGCATAACCAATTACTGGCAATATTGAAGGATTCATTTTTTCAACCGTGATTGAGATATCTGGCGGTAAGGAATTTTTTATTTGGTTAATTTTAGATTCAATGCGCTCTTTGCCCAAATCTATATTGGTATTCCATTCCATAAAAGCCGAAATTTCGCAACTTCCTCGACTTGTTATACTGCGAACTGTTTTTAAATCTTGTACTTTTTTTATTGCATTTTCCAGTGGTTTTGTAACCGTAATCATCATTTTGTCGATGGGTTGTTGACCTGCATCGGCAATTATTTTAATTTTTGGGAATGTAATTTCTGGAAATAAACTTGTCTGCATTGCCGAATAAGCAAATATTCCACTTAAAATAATTAAGAAGATTATGGTACTCAATCCGTTTTTGTGTCGTACAAAAAAGTTGTTCATTTAGTTCGGTGTTATTATTTTACTATTCTTATTTTTATGGTATCGGCAACGCCATAATTTCCAGTTAGTAAAATTTTATCTTTTTTATTTAAAATCGGTGCTGTTATTTCAATTTTATCTGCTGTTGTAACTCCTTTTTGAATCGGAATTTTTACGGCAGTATTTGAATTTATAAGCTTCATTATCCAAAAATTAGTTTCAGTTTCATCACTCAAAACTGCGCTTTTAGGTAATGAAATAGAATGTTTGTTCGACGACTTATTAATACGAACTTTAACAATTAAATTTTCGGGAATATCCTGTTTTGTATCACATTTTAAAAAAATACTTTGTGTTTGCGATTCCATGTCAACAGAAGGTAAGAATTTTTGAACAGTAGCTTTAACTTCTTTTCCATCGGGTAAAAAAACCGAAAATTTATTATTTACTGAAACATACTTTTTTAAATTATAAGGTAAACTTAAAACGATTCCAAAACTATTTGAATCGTTTATAATGGCAAGCAAATCTCCATCTTGCACATAATCGCCTTGTTGCACATTTACTGCCGAAATAAATCCGTTGGTTTCAGCTCTAACGGATATTGCGGAACCAAAATGTAAAGAAGGATCAATTTTATTAATTGTATTTCCTAACACTTTTGATTCTCTGGTTTTTAATGTAAAAAGAACTTTTCCTCGAGAAACATAATCATTCGATTTTACATTTACAGAGTTTAAATAACCAGTTGTATTTGCCTTGATATTATTTTTTACCAAATAAGTTGCGGTAGCATTAAGATCAATAAAACTTTCAATAGCAGTGGTATCAATGCTTGTTAAAGTAACCGGAATTGTGGTGTCAATTACCTTTTCTTCTTCTATTTTATTTTTGCAGGAAATACAAAGAAACAGTACAATATTGAATATTAAAAAATAGTTTTTCATTAGTTTATTCATTTAACTTCCAGTAGTTTATTTCATTTATAAGTTGGAAAGTATTGATTTGGTTTTGAGAAATAGCATTGTTAATTGCTATTAAGTTTCCAATTGCTATGGCATATTCGGTAATTTGTACATCGCCAGTAAGCAAGAGTTTTTTTTGAGCGTCAATCAATGCATCAACTATTTTTAATTGCGATTGCAGTTGATTTTCAGAGGTTTTAATTTGCTCAAGTTTTTGATTTAATTGCAATAATTGTTGCTTATATTGTTTTTTGAAATTTGTTAAATAAGCTAAATTTGTTTCAATATTTACAGCTATTTTTTGATGGTTTAACGAGCGTTGTCCACCATCAAATATCGGAATTGTTAGCCCAGCACCAACACTGAAACCAAAGTTTCGATACGGTTTTATTGCAAAACTCGATAAATATCCTGCATCAGCTAGTAATGTAAACTGAGGTTTATAAAAATTATCAATAATTTTATTTTGGTTTTGAAATCGCAAACTGTCTATTTCAAAGGGTTTAAAAAAGATATTTTTTTCACTATTAAGATTATCTTTTAACTGTATATCTGGGTTTTTTAATTTTACGAAAGTGGTGTCAACTTCTCCCGATAAATAATTGAGCAATCCTAAATCGTTTTGATATTGTTGTTTTAATTGCAGTAAGATGAATTCCTGATTTTTAATAGTAGATAAAAAAATAAGATAATCAGTTTGTTTATAAACCGAATTTTGAGTCAATTTTTTTAGAATGCCACCTTCATCATTCAAAAGTTTTTCTATTTTTTGATTGTAAATTATTTGTTCAGAAGTTCCAGCAGTAGCGATATATTGTGAAGTAATGGCTTTATTCAAATCTTTTACGGCAATTTTTCTGTTAATTTGAAGCAACTCCTTAATTAATTTAAAAGAGTTTGCCTGTGAGTTGATTATACTTTTTGGTATCAAATTTTTTCGAGCACTAACTAAAGCGGTTAAAGTTTGACCATTTGTTACAGCATTGTCATACCCAATACTATCAATTTGGGGAGCATAATTTGCTAAAACAGAACCATTAACTTGAGTTTTATAAGTAGCTCTAACCAGTAAGCTATCCAAAGAATTGGAACGAATTTGATTTTTTAAATCAATTAATAAAGGCGAATTTTTTTGTGCTTTTTCAAGGTAATAATTCAAATCTCTTTCTTGTGAAAACAGTTTGAAGCAACATAAAAAAATTAGAATTATATACTTGATTCTCATAAAGTAAATTTAAACAAAAGTAGGAAATCTGATTTTTAAAAAAGCAAATTTCCATTAATTCAAAAAATTAATGGAAATTGATATAAAATAACTCAAATAAATATTTTAATTTTTACTTCCTACAACTAAAACTACAAATGAATTTGGCTCCAGTCCTGCTCTAGGTTTTGGATTTTCGGTTGTAGCCTCTGGTTTTATTCCAAAGCTTGCAGTTGGAAGATAAAGTTGCCCAGAAGTTTTATTTATCGTTAAAGTTCGCGCTCCTTTTTGAGTTTTAATAGTTTCAAAAACTTTGAATTTATTAGGACTTTCTTCTTTTACAGCTGTAATTGTTCCAGCTCCGTTTGATGAAAAAATAAGTTTCTTTTTCGCATCAAATGTCACACCATCACAACCATCACCTATTGGAAGTTTTTTGATAATTTTCCCGTTAGTCGCATCCAAAATAATCATTAATTTGTTTCCACAAACCGAGAATAATCTGTTATTATCTAAATCCATAGCTAATCCTGAAGGCTCGTCACCTGCCGCAATTGACCACGTTTGTACAACTTCCAAAGTTTTAGTATTTATAGTCTTTATCTCATTTTTATCCTCAATGTTTACATAA
The DNA here is from genome assembly GCA_014377455.1 of Flavobacterium sp. GTDB lineage: Bacteria > Bacteroidota > Bacteroidia > Flavobacteriales > Flavobacteriaceae > Flavobacterium. The sequence continues at coordinate 9,961 of JACMPO010000167.1, read as the reverse complement.
ATTAATCCTTTTGTATTGGTCACAGAAAATTCTGGTTTTCCACCCAAAGGAATTGTTTTTACAACAGTGTTCGTTTTAGCATCAATTACAGTTGCATCGGCACTTTTCGCATTGTACGTAAGTACATAATGAGAAAATTCATCATACAAAATTGCATCAGGTTTTTGACCTTCGATACTTATTTTTGTAATTAATTCAAAGGTGTTGAGGTTTACAATGGTTACTGAATTATCTTTTCCGTTACTTATAAATGCTTTGTTCAAATCGTTTGCAATTGCAATTCCATGAACTCCTTTTGTGTCTGGAATAGTTGCTATTGTTTTATCAGATTTCAAATCGATTACATTTACCACATTTCCATGAGATACAAATAAATGTTGCGCTACATCATCGACAGCTAAATAATCCCAGCCTTCATTTCCTGCAACATTAATTTTTTTGGTAACAGAATAATGTTGACTGTAACTGTTTGCTATTGTGATAAATACAAATAATAATAGTAAGTTTATTTTTTTCATGTTAGTCTTTACTTACTTTTATGAAATCTCCTTTTTCATCAAATAATAAATCTAAATCCTTTATTTCTGCCTCATAACTAACTTTATTTTTAGCATCAATAATTTTGGCACCGCCTTTTATCTTTTTATTCGGATAATTTTTAGCAACATAATCAGTAATCTTTTTAGATAATTCTGTCACCATTATTGATGATTCTGTTTCAAGAATTTCTCCTTTTGAACTTAATAGAACCGATTTTTCGATACCATTTTCTTTAAATCCCGCTTCAAAATTACCGTCTTCTTTTTCCCATTTTACTTTCGTTACAGTTGGAAATGATTTTGAAAATGCATTTTGAACCACTGCTGGAATGCCTTTTTTCTGTCCTAATGCAAGTGCCGAAAATAAAATTGAAACAATAAATAATTTTTTCATCTGAATATATTTTTAAATTAAATTCAAATTTACTTCCCGATTTAGAAAACAATTAGAATTCTACTGTGAAATAATGTAAATGATTTGAAAAGGAATAATTTATTTTCCAATTATTAATGTCAGCTATTTTTTTTATAATGGCTAATCCTAACCCATTTCCTGTTGATGATGGATTAGATTTTGAAAAACGATCAAATAGTTTAGTAGTATCTAATGGCTTATCAATACCTGAATTGATAAAAACCAATTTGCTTTTTTCGATATTTACAGTGATTGTTCCCAAAAAAATATTATGTTTTATGGCATTTAAAAATAAGTTACTAATAATTATTTCAACTAAAGTGGTATTGGTTTTTACAATGCTATTTTCTGATAAGTTCGTAAATATCTGAATATTTTTTGCCTTAGCTTGTTCTGTAAAAAAAGTCAGTTGTTTTTCAAAAATAGCATTAACCGAGATGTTCTCGAAAGTGTTAAAATTTGTTTTATCTATTTTTGATAACAAGAGTAAATTTTTGTTCAATCGATTTAATCGTACAACGGTTTCATTTAAATTATCTAAAATTCTGGATTGTTCAGCCGTAATATCCTGATTTTGAAAGAGAGTATCTATCTGTGATTGAAAAATCGCAAGCGGTGTTTGTAATTCATGAGCAGCGTTTTCTATAAATTCGCGCTGGGATTTAAAAATTTCAGTATTTTTAGTAATTAATTTTGAAAGTGATTCATTCAGTCTATTAAATTCTTCAATTTTGGTTTTTTCAAAATTAGGATTGAAGTTTTTATCAATTTCAAATTTTTCTATTTCATCTACCGTTTTGTAAAATGGTGACCACATCTTAACCGAAACAAATTTTGTAATAATAAACAAACCAATTAAAAGTAAGATGAACATAATAAAAAATAAAATCGCGATGCTTTCTATCAAGTCTTCACTCTCAACTAAATTAATTTTTTCTGAGTAAATGTATTTTTGATTTTCAACTGAGATTGGTGATTTTAAAACATGATAAGGTTCGTTTTCATCGGATAATTTATTATAATTTGTTTCTAAAATGATCGTGTCTTTTAGTAAATTATTGGTATTTAAACTAATTTTAAAATTGGTATTTATTTTATTAGATACTTCAATATCCGAAATTTTTAATTTAGGCAATGTGTTTTTAACAAATGCAATTTTACTTTCGAGTAAGGCTTCATCAGCATCATTAAAATATAATTTTTCTGAAATAAAATAAAATAATGGAGCAACAATACACATAACTACCATTGAAAAAACCAAGTAAATAAAAAGTGTTTTATGTAATAATTTTTCAATCATTTTGCCATTTATAACCCATTCCATAAACGGATTTTATATAATCTGAGGAACCAGAATCACTCAATTTTTTCTTCAAATTCTTTATATGAGCATATACAAAATCGTGGTTGTCAAGCATATCAGCCATGTCACCCGAAAGGTGTTCGGCAATTTCACTTTTAGATAAAACCTTATTTACATTTCCAATAAGATACAGCAGTAAATCGATTTCTTTTTTTGTAATATCAAGTTTTTGATTATTGATTTTAACCGTTTTAGCAAGCAAATCGATTTCAATTTCATTAAAATTTACCAGATTGCTTCCATTAAAATTTTTACGTCTAACGAGTGCTTGAATTCGAACTAAAAGTTCAGACAAATGAAATGGTTTTGTTAAAAAATCGTCTGCTCCAAGCTGTAAACCTTCAATTCTGGTTTCTAAATTTTCAATTGCTGAAATGATTATAATTCCTTCGGTTTTATTTAATTTTTTAAGTTCTTTTAAAATTTCAAATCCATTTCCATCTGGTAGAGAAAGATCAAGAACGATGCAATCATAATTATAATCTGTAATTTTTACAAAAGCCGATTTCAAATTTTTTGCATATTCGCAAATATAGCCGTTACTTTTTAGGTAATTTTGAATGTTATTAGCAATCGAGTTTTCGTCTTCTATGAGTAAAATTTTCATAATGCAATTTAAGGATACAAATTGGAATATAGTTTGAATTTATATTTAAATAAAAACAAAAAACCCGTCCTTACGAACGAGTTTTTTTAGATTTTTTCTTTGATTTCACTTTAACTTCTAATTTAGGTTTAACCTCTGAAGTAGTAGTTGTCGGAGTTTGATCTCCTCATTTTAAGAGTTTTAACGAATCAATTGCATATACATTAGTTGGATCTAAAACTAAAGTTTTATTTAGAAATTCCTTGGCTTTAGCTTTATCAGAATTTGCATAAAATGAAGCCATATTATTGTACGACTCTATAAATTTACCTTTGTTTTTTGTAATTTCTTCATCGCCTTTAACCGTTACTACATCTATAAATAGTTGATAGTTTTTAGCCATTACTTCATCATTTTTTAAAGAATTATTTATTCTGGCTTTGTATAAATAAGCTTCTTGATATGTTGGAGATGCTAAAATCACGTTATCCATTGCTTTATCAGCGTTCATCAAAGCAGTTTTATCTATTGATTTTTCATCTTTTATTTTGTTGATAGTGTAAACGCACAATCCATAATAAACATTGTCTTCAATGAAATTTTTAGATGCGGGAACTGTGATCGCATTTTCAAATAAACTTCCGGCAACACCATATAGTTTCATTCCGAAATATTTTTTCCCAACTTCATTAAGTTCATTCGCCATTAAAGGCTCCATTTCAAGTGCTTTTTTTATGTCAACAATACCATTTGAAATCGCAGTTTGATCTACAGTTTTTCCATCAGCACTAATGCCTTGTTGGATTTTAGTTAACCCTAAATACAAATAATCGCGTGCTATAATTTTGTTTTGACCTTTAGTTGTAAAATCGGTTAAAGCTTGAAGTGCAACTGCATTATTTCCATTTTGATAAGCAGCATATCCTAAATATCTTAAAATTCTTGGGTTAACTTTATCAAGTTGTTTCATTTTTTCAGCCTCAACTTCTAGTGCTTTATAATCTTTTGCAAGAATTAAAAAATCGGCGTGACGCATTCTAGAAGTCAACGAATAATCAGTAAGTGTAAGATATTTTTCATAAAAACCTAATGCTTTTTGAATATTTTCAGCGTAGGTTTTAGGTTGATTATTTGCCCATAAATAGTAAGTTTCGGCAAGTTCTCGATATACTGGACCATAATTTGCGTTTGATGCAATTACTTCATCATAGGCTTTTACTGCTTCTGTGTAAGCTTTTGCTCCTTTCAATAAAACACCTAGTTGCATTTTTGCTCGTATTAAAGAGTTATCTGCTTGGTAAGCGTTTCTGTATGCCGAATAGGAATCATTTTGATTGTGATCGCCATAATAAGCATCACCTAAAGCTAATTGAACTTGTGAATCTGTTGGATTTACTTCTTTTGCTTTGTTTAAAACAGTGATTGCTTTTTTGAAGTCTGGCTTTTCAGCGTTCATATATGCCTTTGCAATGTAAATATATTCTTCAATATCTTTTCGTTTGATATCCTTGGATACCATATCAAATTTTGATTGAGCACCAGCTGCATTGTTATTGTCTAAATCGATTTGAGCCAAACCAATATTGTTGAATTTTCCGCCATCTGGCGTAGTCAAACCTTTTTCGAAAACCACTTTAGCAGAATCCAAACTATTTTGATATAGATAAATAGTACCCAATAAAAAAAGTGCTTTGCCACTAGTAGGTTTTGCCTGAATAATACTTTTTAGCATTCCTTTTGCTTTTTCATATTGTTCAGCATCTAATGCTTTTTTTGCTGGATCTAAATCCTGTGCTTGACCTACAGCTGTTGCTGTTAAAAAAGCTATACTGAAAATCTTAAATTTGTTCATCTCTATTATTTTAGTTTGATTTTTTTGTTGAGTTGTTTTTAATTATAATGTTTCTGCCGGGAACTCTAAAAGGAACAAGTCCTGATTTTAAAATAATTCGTTGTCCAATTTCGCCAGTTATGAACGAAGAAAATCCCATTCCTAATCCTTCGTATCCCTGACAATTGATAATATACAAATCGCGTGCCAAAGGATATTTCTTACTGGCAATGTTGTCTTGGCTGGGATAAATATATTCGTTTTTTGAATTCTTAACGCTTAAAACTGAAATAGTTTTTACAGTATTTTGCATTTTTAAACTGGGTTGTGAAATCCAATTCATTCCAATCACACCAATCATACCGTCATTTTTTGAAACGTATTCTATAACTTCATCGTTAGTTTTGAATGAAAATATTCCTTTTTCAGGTATAGCTTTTAATCCAGCCATTTGGTTCAAATAGCTAACAGTACTGGAATTTGGGTTGTCAAAAACTAATCCTTTAATGCCATTTTGTTTTCCTTTCATAAAATCTAAAACATCAGTCAAAGAGATTAGAGTGTCAGCCGTTTTACTTTTTACAAACGCAATGGCATCGGTACCAAAAAGTGTTGCACGCGGAACGATATTTTTTTTCTTAAATATTTTATTTTCTTCTGGGGTTAGTTTTCTTGGAAGTACAATAACCTTAGCCTTATCTTGAGCTAATGATAGAATTGCTTCTTTTTCAGATTGGGGTACAATTGTAATTTTAGCTTTGTATTTATTCTCAAAAACTTGTACTTGATCTTCAATTATTGGTGTTAGTGTTTCATCGACTAATATGGTAATTTTTCCTTCAATTATCGAATCATTTCCTGCTGTGTTAAAATTCTTTTTTTCACAAGAAAAGATGATTAGAGCAATAAAAATTGGAATTAGAAAAAAGTATTTTATTTTATTTTTCATTTAATTAGTATTAGAATTGAAAAATCGGATGAATCTAAAAAATGAATACACAATTAGTAAAACGCCAAAAGCAATTCGATATTTTAATGGCATATTTAAATTTAGACCTATCGGCAATAAATTCCAAAAAATTACGACCAATCCAAGAGTTAAATATATCAAAAAAAACAAAATTCCTGTAAATAGAAGAAATCGCTCTTTAAGCGATTTCTTCTTATAATCTAAAATAAATTTAGTCAACATTATTCTTCTGGAGTTTCAATCGAAATTGGAATTACATAAGTACAACGTACTTTTTTACCATTTTGTTCTGCTGGAGACCATTTTGGGCCTTTTCGTAAAACGCGTTCGGCTTCTTTTCCAGTTCCATATCCAATATCTTTTAAAACTCTAATATCGGTTAATGAACCATCTTTTTCTACCGTAAATGAAACGGTTACTTTTCCTTTCAAACCTGGTTCGTCTGGAGCAACATAATTATTTTTTACAAACTGATAAAATTTTGCAATTCCACCAGGATATTCAGGTTTTACTTCCACACCAGCAGAGTTAAAAAGTTGATTTGGATCTTCTTCTACAACATTTGATGGTCCATTTCCAGGAGGATCTAAAGTTGCTGGAGCATCCGGATCTCCTTTTATGGTTTCGTTACCAATTTTTTTATCAACTAGTTCTTTTACTTTAGGTGGATCTTCAACAATTTCATTTGTCTTAGCTACCACAGGTTTCACAAACTTTACCTGATCCACTTTTGGCGGTGGTGGTGGCGGTGGTGGAATATTTTCTAATGGCTTTTCTTTTGGTGGTAACTTGATAGTTACTACTTTTTTGTCAAGGTTAGCATCATCACTATTTGTTCCACTGCCTATCATATCAAGAATTTTAGGTGTGCCAATGGCTACCGCAAAGATCAATGCTCCAATAATAAAACCTCTAACAGTATTGTTTCCACTAGTTTTTCGTAATTCGTAAGCACCATAACTCTTGTTTTTACCTTCAAAAACTAAGTCCATCCAATTTTTGCTTAATAAGTCTAATTTCATAATTAAGGTGTTTTAGGAGTTACTAGTTTTAATTCTTCGGGAGTAATATCGTTTACGATAGCATAAGTATCTACACCACAAATTGCCATTTCGTCAAGAATATCAACTAGGTTTCTGTAGGTAGATTTTTTAGTTGGTTTTATTATTACAATTAATCCTTTTTTGGGATCGCCAGTTACTTGAGGTACTGCTTTTACTTGTTTCAGAAACTCTTTACGAATACCGTCTCTTCCATAAGTATCTGCTTTTGGACCCGCAATAGGTGTATCAAACAAACCCATATACCATTGAACGCTGTTGTTTTCGCCCATAACTACAGTCATGGTTCTGCGTTCATCAACTTTCATTGGCTTATCATCTTTTTTCTCATCCTTATCAGGCAATCCCAAGTTCATAGACTGTGGTTTTGAAAGTGACGTAGTAAGCATGAAGAAAGTAATCAATAAAAAAGCCAAATCCACCATTGCGGTTAAATCTACTTTTGCATTCGATTTTTTACTTCTTACTTTGCCACCTTTTCCTCCGCCACTGTCGCCGGTATTTAATTCAGCCATTTTGTATCTTTATTAAATTAATAATCTTTGCCTCTAAGACCCGTAACTAAATCAAAAGTATTGATTTTTTGGTCTTGAAAAATATCCATAATTTTCTTGATTTTTGGATATTGTAATTTAGCATCACCTTTGATGGCAAAGTGAAGTTCAACAGCCGATGGACCATTCAATTCAATATTTGCTTGTCGTGCAGTGTAAATCCAATCTTTTAGCTGATTGTCAATCGAATCAAAAGGAACGCCAACTTGCTGTCCTTCTTTATTACGTTGATCGCTTTTCATATCAATAATAGCAGGTAATTGTTGTATTGGTACACCAAAACCTTCCATTATCATAAATTGGTCTTTTTGTTTTTCTGTAAAACTTACTTTGTATTTATCTCCCATAAGCTCCAATGCTTTTCTGCGAGTATCTCGACCTTTTATATCAAAAAATACATTTCCTTTTCCGCCACCTACGGTTACTAAAACCAAACTATCGCTGGGCAATTTATGTTGGTTTGTAGAACTTGGCGTATCGACAGTAATAGGTTCTGGCACTTTTGCAGTAGCCGTCAAAATGAAGAAAGTAAGCAAAAGGAAAGCAACATCACACATCGCCGTCATGTCGATGGAAGTAGCTTTTTTGGTCATTTTTATTTTAGCCATAATTTTTTCTTTTACTTGTGATTATAGAATTGCTTCTATTATTTTAAACTTCCCTTCATTCTTCTGTAAGTATTTACAATTGTAGTACCAGCTTCGTCAATAGAATAAGTAAGTGTATCAATTTTAGATGTGAAGAAATTGTAAGTTACAATTGCTAAAGCAGATGTAGAAATTCCAGTTGCAGTGTTAATCAATGCTTCAGAAATACCTGTTGCAAGCGCCGCCTGATCTGGTGTTCCTGCAGATGCTAATGCACCAAATGCTTTAATCATCCCAGAAACTGTTCCTAACAATCCACCAAGAGTTCCTAAGGATACCATTGTAGAAATAATAGTTAAATTTTTCTCTAACATTGGCATTTCTAATGAAGTAGCTTCTTCTATTTCTTTGTGAATCATTTCTGCTGCTTCTTCGCTATTAAATCCTTCTTTTTTAACATCTTGAAATTTCAATAATGCCGATTTGATTGCATTTGCAACAGAACCTTTTTGTTTATCACAAGCATCAAGAGCATCTGTAATGTTACCTTGAGAAACGTCAGATTGAATTTTTCTCATAAAAGCATCTAAATTTCCTGTTCCAGATGCTTTTGAAATTACAGTATAACGCTCGATTGAGAAAACAATAACCATTAAAAACATACCTAACAACACAGGAACAATAACTCCTCCTTTGTAAACTTGACCAAGCGTATTTAACGGATGTCCCGTTTCAGTATTTCCTCCTTGAAAGTTTGACGAGGCACCCATTAGAAATTTCCATACTAGAGTTCCTACGATAATACAAGCAACAATAATAATTCCAGACATCATCCCGCCTGCATTTGACTCATTTGACTTTTTTGCGTTTGCCATTTTTTTAGTTTTAATAGTTTTTAATAATTTTATAATATGGGTTTAATAAACTTCAATAGGAGCAAATTTAATTTTTTACTTCAAATAAAAAAACTTTTTTTACTATTTATGACATCTATACATTTTAAAACGTGAAATCGTCTTAAATATTGTGCCTTTGATACAAATATTCCATTTAAATAATGGTTTAACCAAATTTAACTTTCAATTTGTAATCAAAATTTTAAAATGATTTTATAAGATAATTTGTTATAAAAGGAAAGTTTGAGTTCTATTTGAAATGGAAATTTATTTAACAGGATTTTTTTTTGGAAATAAAATTAAATCCTAAAATTAGTATCTTGCACAGCATTAAACGTTAACTTTTATAAGAGCACTCATAATGACTAAAACAGAAACATTTTCCGATTATATTAACCAAGGTTATACATCTAAAGGTGAGAGCATCATTCTTGGTGCAGCAATGTTAGACGGCGAAACTTTAGGGAACACCCAAGTAAAAATTCCGTTAAAAACATTAAACCGACACGGACTTATTGCGGGAGCAACAGGTACTGGAAAAACGAAAACCATTCAGGTTTTATCCGAACAATTATCGTCACTGGGAATTCCGGTTTTGATGATGGATATTAAAGGAGATTTTTCGGGAATTGCAAAGCAAGGCGAGGAGAAACCGTTTATAACAGAGCGTCAAGCTAAGATAAATATTCCCTATACTACAGCGAGTTTTCCGGTTGAATTATTAACACTTTCGGTTCAAAATGGCGTTCGACTTCGTGCTACCGTTTCTGAATTTGGACCCGTATTGTTTTCACGAATTTTAGATTTGAATGATACACAAGCGGGAGTTATGGCAGTCATTTTTAAGTATTGCGACGATACTAAAATGCCTTTATTAGACCTGAAAGACATTAAAAAAGTTTTAAATTACATTACTAATGAAGGTAAAGATGAAATTAGTGCCGATTATGGTAAAATTTCGACTTCTACTACAGGAATAATTTTGAGAAAAATTGTGGAGTTAGAACAACAAGGTGCAACGCTATTTTTTGGAGAAACCTCGTTTGATATCAACGATTTGTTACGAATAGATGAAAACGGAAAAGGGTATGTAAATATTATCCGATTGACTGATATTCAAGACAAACCAAAGTTGTTTTCGACATTTATGTTGAGTTTA
>JACMPO010000166.1 GCA_014377455.1 Flavobacterium sp. | reverse complement strand
CCCCTACGTACTTCATGTTCGTTTTTTTCATAAAAAATTGTTTAGGTGAAGAGAATAAAAAACCTTCCCCAGAAAAGGGAAAGCATGAAAAGGAAAGCGCACTAAGGTCTTTTTCTATTTAAATAATTTATTGAATAAAGTAATTGCTAACCAACTAACCACCCAACAAACTAAATAACTAAACCGCAGCGCCCAAACCCCAAAGGCTATTCTGGCGCACAAATCTTCAACGCAAACAATTGCTTTTGCCCCGCACACCAATGGTGCATCCATTTTAAAACGGAAAGCCGGGCCTTGATGAATGAATAAACTGTTTTCATACTCGTATAGAAATTACGAGTCTTACAAAATATTAGAAACCATAAAAGTGGGTTTCTACCTACCGTAACTCCATTCAGTTTCTCAGGCCTTATTTTGATACGGATTTACAGCAGAAACCCACTCCTATTCTACAAAGCTAAAATAGCATTATAGGAATAAGAAATGGGTATAAATCTACTGCTTTGCATCAACGGCCTGAGATATGGAGTTGCAAAACTCTTATTTACACCTATTTATATTAAATTCAAATATAATGAAAATATAAAATTGTTACAAGTACTTGTAACAATTTTATTTATAAAAATCCTTGTATTTATTAAATGAACAATGACAGGGATAAAGTACGTATAGTAAACTTTGGAAATAATTTAAGAAAGCTTAGAGAAAAGTTAAATTTAAGTCAAGATGATGTTGCTTCAAATTGTGATGTAACTAAAGGTAATTTGAGTAATATTGAAAACGGCAAAAAAGATTTTCAATATACTACGTTGTTAGAAATTGCAAAAGGACTAGGTTTGGAGCCAAAAGATTTATTAGATTTTTAAGATATGGTTTGGACCATTGTAGGTGTAATTGACACAATAATTATAACAATACCTCTTATAGCTTGGTTAGTAGAATTATTTAGGAAATTTTACCTTGAATATTTATTTTTCTTGAAAGCTAGCTAGTTCCCCAACATGGATTGGTATCATACTGTGGGTACTTAGTAGACATAAACTTTTTTGTATCTTTTGATAATAATAATTTGCACTTAAATTAACTACATATTCTAGGACGTTGATATCCACATATCTATTCTAATCTTTGTATCCTAAATCTATAAATATTGAACCTCCTATATTTTCATCTAAATAACTATAATTAGATTTTTCAACATCTTCTGAAGTTATAGTACTGTCTGTCTTCCAAGCTTGTGAAATAATAACACCACATGCCTTTTCACCTAAATCCTTTTTAAAATGACTGTCTTTGATAAAATTTCCCTTACTATTACTTTTTACACCAGGATAAACCAAATAGCATTCAGCTGCGTCGAAATAATGATGGTAAGCAAACATCTGTCTTAAATCATCCATACTTACATTTTTTACATCGTTATGTAAATTTTTCCATTTTGTATCAATAACAATCTTTTTATTGTCTGCTTCGATGACAATATCTGGCTTTAGATATCTAATGCTTTTGCCTTGAGCAGTAGACCAAAAACTAGTCGACTTTTGGCTATGAATGATGAACTTTCCTTTGTTTGACTTTTGCAACTTTCTATAAACATACTCTTCCCAAAGTTTATTCATATCAAACAAAATAGCAATTGAATGATTTGTTCCCGAACTTACATCTGGGCGATAATTTAAAATTAAAAGTTTAGCAATTTCTAATGAAGTTACATAAGGAGTTGATTTCCTATCTAAATGAACTTTAGTAAATGTAGATTCATCTACTTTGATGTCTTTTACTTCTGGAAAATTTAATTGCAATTGATAACAAGAAGATAAAAGTGATTGTTGATTACAGATTAAAGGCAAAATCTTAATTGCTTTCAATAAAATTTGATGAATTAAATGATCTTTATCATACGTAGAGCGAGAAACATAAAATTGCTCTTTGTGGACGATGTTTTTAGTGATGTGTTTTTGAATAAGCAACTTACCTTTTAAAGCGGTTGAATTGAGCTCTTCTTTTCGATACCTTTTAATTAAACCTGCGTTTATTAAATAATTTACTTCATTTATAAACCTTTCGATATATAAATCAAGTATTGAATTGCTTTTTAATTTTAGGGAAGCATCTGAAACTGAAGGAGTATTTAATTTACGGCAAACACGCAACATACCAATTAAAATGTTTTGCCATTTACTTTGTTCTTTTTCGTCGCTCCAATTCTGATTGTTATCTGCTTTAGGTAGAATTTCAATAGTTAAATCTAATACTTTGATTACCCCTACATATTCACAAAATTTAATTCCACCTCTACTAGGAGTGAAAAAAGGCATTTTTTTCTCATCATAGAGTTTCCATAAAGCATCGATATATTTTATATCTAATGGCTTTTGCTCTTTAATTTTACCCCTATAAAACCATAAATCTTGTTTTGCTTTAATGGTTTGATGTTCAAAGACTTTTAGTGTAGGCATATTAAATGCTTTTTACAGCAGTTAAGAAATTAGAATAATCTACATCGTTTTCAAATTTCTCAATCCTGTAGACTTTCTTTTCTAAAAGCATATCCTTTTCCTCGTATTCAAAAGGCGCAAAAAAGTCTTTTTCCGAATCAACTTTAGAAACATCATTTACGAAGGCCTTACCTAAAACCAAACCTATTTTACCATAATCACCAAAGAAATATTCTTGTAAAAGAGGAATTATCTTATCGTAAAAAGTCTGATAAAGTTTCTCTTCATCATTAACATTTATAAAAAAAGAGTGGCCTATGGTATGATCTCTACTTAACAACTTTTCTAAACGCTTGTTAATGTTTTTTAAAACATCACCTAAATATATCTCATCAACTATTCCAATAAGGTCATGCTCAGGATTTGGTAACATTTCTTCAAAGCAAAAACGACGTCTTAGAGCTGTATCTAAAGCTTCCACACTTCTATCGGCCGTATTCATAGTGCCAATTAAATATAAGTTCTTTGGTACAGAAAACTTTTCTTTAGAATAAGGTAAAGTAACCTCCAAAGCTTCTGGTTCATCTGCTCTTTTATCTTCTTCTAAAAGTGTAATTAATTCACCAAAAATTTGAGAAACATTTCCTCTATTAATTTCATCAATTATGAGTACAAAGTTTTTTGGAGTTTTAGATTCTAGATTTTCCTTAATTTCAGGACTCTTAATAAAAAACTCCAATTTTAAATTTTGCTTATCTAATTTATAAATGCTTTGTTGTGAAAATGATTTATGATAAATTTCATTTACAGGAATGTTTACATCCTTTACCAGCCATTCTACTTCTCTAAATTGTTTATAAGGTATTTCAGCATTAGCATCTAAGTAATAATCACCTGTAACTTTAGCTATTGCTCTACATGAGGAGTTACCATTTGAGATTAATACATAATTATCCTTTTTCATATAATGAATAAAGTAACTGATTGCTGAAAGAGCAAATCCCGATTCACCATTGTCTTTAGCTAAATTGGTTGTTTCTGATTCTGATAAACCAGTAAAATCTAAAGTACCACCCCATCCTATAGCAATACAATTATTTTTGATACAATAATCATAAATGATATCATCATCAGAATTTAAGGTATCACCTAATGAAAGTTTAAAAAAAGATGCTTTATCAAAGTCGTTAGTAGACAATTGAAATTGTTTGGTTTGAACATCTGGCTTATAAACTGCTCTTTTACAAATTGCTTTAAACAAACCGTCTTTAATTTCAAAAGCTAAATCATTACTAACTTCAGGTTTTTCTTTATTCTCGCTTATTAATTTTGGTTTTATGCCTTCAATAAAATCTTCGTAACTTAAACTTTGATGGAAAGTAATAAATTCAATTTGCCCTTCATTACATAGTCTTTGATATTCCTTTTTAATTTCTTGCCTTGTATTGTCTAAATCAAAAGCAGGATTTGCTATTTTTATTGCTTTTTCAATGGTTGTATAAGTCTTACCAGTACCGGGAGGACCATAAAGAATAGTATTTAGCGGTTCTTTCATTTCAGAAACCTCTGGCTCGTCTCTCAACTCGTTCATTTCATAAACCCACATATCTAGCAAGCCTAAATCATTAACCTTTAAAAGCTCTTTAAGCTCATTAAACAGTTTTATAGCTTGTGGGTAAATAGGTGCTACACCCAACCATACTATAAACTGAATATGTTTTGTATTTATTATTGGAAATAATGCTGGGTTAATGTAATATAGCCAAGGAGAATAAACTCCTTTTTTTACCTCTGGTATATTTAAAGCTTCAAATTCTTCTGTTAATTTAATCGCCTCCTCTATTGTTTTAGTTTCAAAAGCATTAATTAAAAATGTTTTAACTTGTTCTAATTGTTCTTCATTAAGTTTCGTGATGCCATTTTTACCAGCACCTGTGTATCCTTTATGTTCTAAGTTTTCAAATATTTGTAATAATTCTTTTTGTAAATTTTGCTCTTCAAACAGTATTGGAATGTACCTATTGGCTATATGATTGCCAGACCTATCTTTAAAAAGTTGAATTAAGCCAGTTAAATCTATGTTCTGGATTTCTATTTTTTTAACTAAATTTTTTAAAACATTTTGGGCAAAAGGAATAAATGCTGCTTGTAATGTTCTACTATTAAATTCTGCTGTGGCTTTAAAATTATCAAATGACTGTATGAGTATTTTCTTTTGTAGAGCATTTAACATGGTATTGTCTTTTTTTTGTATTAGGTTTATTTTTTGTAATTGACTTTGAAATTGTTCTTCTGTAATAAACATGGTTTCATTTAGACCCATTTCTATTAAAAGAGAGTCTATTTGAGGCTTTTCATTTTCTAGGAATTGAAATGCTGCTTGTTTAATGTTTTCAGTAGCTAGCAGTTTTCTATATTTTGTTTCTGTTAGCTTTTCAAATCCTCCTAGTAAATCAATAGCTTTTTTGTAAAACGATATAATTTTTTGATCTGTTTCCTCGTTCCAAACAATTTCTAAGTTAACTCCTGCGGTGTCTTTTTTACCCAACCAAAATGCAAGAAAAAAGCTTCTAGTCATGTTAGTACCTCCACCTCTGTTGTATAACCCAACAGCAGCATAGGTTTCGGTTCCTTGAAACCAGATACCATTGTTTAATCTATCTTTACGATTAACTTGTCTTAACCAGAATTTAAAATTTGGGTGGCTGTTGCGATATTGAAGCATATTGTCCAATACTTGTTGATGGAGAACGTTTTTCATTAGGTTTTAGGTTACATTTTTAATAATTCTTGATATTTCACTTCAATTGGATTTCCACGATATTTAAACAATTGAAATAAATCGTGATCATTTTTTATATTTAGTTCAATACATTTTAAATTATAAAACTCTATTAGTGAATTGACATTAAATCTAGTTTTATCTTCTACACCATTTTTTACTACTTTTAATATCTCACATTGATTATAATATGATAGTCGTGGTAATAACCCTTCTTGTTCAATAATTGTTAAATTGTCTTTTAATTTAACTCCAATATGCAATGATTCTCCATTTTCATTATTAACTAAATCAAACAACAAATCCTTACCATTTTTAACTATAGACCTACTTCTTTTAATTCGTTTAAGTTGTTTTAAAACTTTATGAATTGAAACTAGTTCAGTTTTATAGAGTGGTGAATTTATATCGTTGTGTGCTACAGCATTTAAAAAATTATCTTTATAAATCTTTAAATCTTTAAAAGGTTCATAATCTATATTTTCCTTTAGACAGAACTCTTTCAGCTTTAAAATCTTATCGTTTAAATTAATAGGAATAGTCTCCTCGTTACCATCCTCTTTTTTAACTTTAAATTTACAAAAATCAGGATAAAGATTATCTAAAAGTTCCTCGCAAGCAGTCCTTAAGTAAATGCCTGCTGCAGGGTAATCATGTTTAGCAATATATTCTTCTGCTTTTAATAACCTCTCTTTAGATATTAAAATAATTGGTTTACTTGGTAAAGTTGTGTCATCCACATACATCTCTTTATAAACCCAAAAATTATTAAAGCCTGCATTCTTTATTTTTGATTTTGTTATTTCATATAAAGACCGTTCATGAGTAAATAATAAGATTTGATATTCATTTTGATATTTGTAAAGCAATAAATCAATTATCTTCTCTCTATTACTCATATCTAAACTAATCAGCAAGTCGTCTAAAACTAATAGCTTTAATTTCGCATCATTACTAAGCGCTTTCTTTAGTACTGCTAATCTTATAGCTAAACCAACTGCTGTTAATTTTGCTTCATTTAAAAATGATTGGGCTCTTTTTACGGCATTTGGTATCCCTTCATATTCAGTTATATCAAACTTGATTTTATATTTTGGAGCTTCAAAATTCTGCTGTGTTAAAATAAATGGATTCTTGGTT
This sequence comes from Flavobacterium sp., assembly GCA_014377455.1. Classification (GTDB taxonomy): domain Bacteria; phylum Bacteroidota; class Bacteroidia; order Flavobacteriales; family Flavobacteriaceae; genus Flavobacterium. The sequence goes on along the minus strand of JACMPO010000166.1, from coordinate 6,866 downwards.
TTTTTTCCTTTTTTTAAAACAGGTATTTCTTCAAATTCAAGTTTAAAAGTTAAATCATAGCCTAAATCCTCTTTTAAAATTGGGTTACCTTCGGTATTGATATATGTGATTAAATCTGTTAGACCTTTCTTAAAACCAACTACAATACTTCTATAATCAGAGAACTCTTGTTCTTTATTAATTGGAAAGCGAAATTTTCCCTGCCTATTTTTCTTATTTTTCTGTGGCCCTTTATTAACAAACCTTAAAATAGTGTTTGCACTATCTGTAGTTAATTGTTCAATTGACCCATCTTTCTTTTTGTTCCAATAAGTAACTGGGGTTAATTTGATGTAAGGAAGAACTGCATATACAAAATATGGAAATAGGTCAATATCGTCTGCGTGAGAAAAATTATAAAGACTTAATAAGTTTCTGTAAGTTATAAAATCAGAGCTATAGTTACTTTCTTGTGCTTCTTTATTTTTATTAATTAAATTATCATTTAGAGAAACAAAATAAGGATTTGAACCATCTTTAATGGTTACTTCAATATAAGGGTCTACCCAATCTGCGGTGGCAGGTTTAATATGTACATTATTTAAGCTCTCTTCATTTTTTGGATCGAAATACTTTTTAATTTGTTCTTCATCTTCTTTGTTTGCACATTCTAACAAGGTATATAAACCCCAATATATTGATGACTTCCCTGCTCCGTTTTCTCCATAGAGCAACAAATGCTTTCCATCTAACTTTATGGATTTCTCAAACTTATGGAAGAATTTAAAATTCTGAATTTTAATTTCATCGATAAAACTTCGGGTTACAGGCATATTTTTTTAGTGGGTAGTACTGTTAATTCTTTTTATTATGTGCGGACTTCTAATATTTGATAGAAGGATTCTGTTCCTTATAGCATTATCATTTTGTTGCAACCACTTATATGCTGTTGCAATTGAATCTGAATTCTCTTCTTCGTGTTCAGAAATTGGTTTGAAAATCTCTTTATTTATGAATTTCAGAACATCAATTTCTTCATCTTCCATGTGGTTTTTGAAATAAACTTCATAAACCATCATGTTCAAGACTTCTTCAAATACGGATGCAATTTTATCATTCTCGGTATATGGATTTACAGTTGGCTTTGTAAAATCATTTAAGAAAGTAAGATAGTTTGCAAAAGTTTCAAATTTTTCGATTGTTAATGAATCTTCAACTTCTGGTATAGGCAACTGCTCAACAAATATTTTACTCCATTGATTTGTTCCCTGCCCCGTAGATGACGAAACTTTATCTAAGTACCATTCCATTACTTTTGAATTAAGAAAGGGCAATAAAAATTTTAGTTTTTCACCTGATAAAAAATAAGCAGGAGCTGTTACATAATGATTTTCATTATATGAAAAAGCTGGTTTATCAGTTATTGATAGCCAAATCAATTTTGGCTTATCAAATAAATTGAAATAAGCACAATCTCTTAAATTTGTCCAATGAATACCTTGATCAGACCTATCTATCAATGTTTGCCAAGTACCATCATTATTTTTTTTTGCTAAGGGTGAAGATTTATCTTTAAATAATTTCAACCTATTATAAATTGCAGGAAAATCCTCAGGAACATTAATTCTAGGGATTCCTTTTTGTCCTTTTTTTAAATTTCCTTTAATCCCATTGTGGCTAAAAATCACAAATTGATCATGAAAATCAAAACCAAATTTTCTAATTTCACGACCTCTTAAAAGTGGTTTTATAATTTCAGCACTTTTAGGATCTTCTGCTATTAATGCATCTTTTTCTACTTTATTAATAAAAAATGCGTCATTAAATCCTGTTAAAAATCCACGATAAAATTCTACATTCCATTCACTTAGTTTTTTACCCTTCTCTGCTATTATTTGCTTTATTTCATAATCATCTTTATTTAAAATCACCCAACCTTCTGAATTTAGATCATTAAGTATAATTAAATTTTGTTTTAAATAATCCCCAATCGTTAAATCAGTATTAAAGTCCATTTTTACAGCTACCGCTTGTAAAAAATGTCTATTTTCTTCCTTTTTTGTTAAAATGATATTTGTTTCTACAGTAGCTGTTTGGAATATCTTAGTGTCCTCAAAATTTAATAATTTAATTGGATTGGTGTTTTCAATAAAATAACGTCTTAAAAGCTCTCCAGACTTTGTACGCATCCATGTATTTGAGGTGATGTAACATAATAAACCTTCATTTTTCAAAAGATTATTACCTTGTTCATAAAAAACACTGTAAATATCTCCTGTTTTTGTGAATGTTTTGTATCCTACCTTTTCAACACGATTTGCCTCCTCTTTTATTTTTTGAAATTGTATATACGGTGGGTTACCTATAACAATATCAAAACCACCATCTTCAAAAACATCAGCAAACCACAAATGCCATAAGAAATAAGGATAAACCTTTGTTTTTTGTATTTTTAAGACTTCATTCTTAATATTTTCAAGACTTTCTGAGGTATTTAAAACGGTTTTAAGTTGCTTAGTAAGCTTATCTATACTTATAACTTTTGCTCTTTTAGAAGCTTCATTGTTAGGATTTCGACTATTTTCAAGACTAAGCTTATCTATTAATTCTGCTTGCTCATCATCATTTTTCTTCTTTTTGCTGTTAATTTTTTCATTTAAAAATTTAGTAATGATTGAATTTATTTCAAGCTGTAGTTTCCCCTTCATTGTAGGATTTTTAGCACCGAAATAACTTTTTTGTTTGAGTTTTAAAACCCTAACATCTTCTATTGAAAATTTTTCTGGATCTCTAAATAATTTTTTATTTTCTTCAATTTTTACACTTAGGTCTATATCTTCAAAGCGTTCCAACAAACTATCACCTTGCATTATTTTGTAATCTAAATTAGGTAATGGCTGTGGTTTATCTTCATCAACAACTAAACTTAACCAAAATCGTAAGCGAGCAATATCAACAGCCCCAGGCTCTAAATCAACACCATAAATACTATTTTGAATTATAGAAAGTTTAACTTTTGCAGGTTCCCAGTCATCAATTTCCCAAATACGCTCAACATTATTAGGCACTGCATGAAAAAGATTCTCAACTGCATGATGTATTTCTAATAATATACCCATAGGAAAAGCACCAGAACCAATTGCAGGGTCACATATCTTAACATTCTTTAGTGCAATTAAAATTCTGTCTTCTATGTTTGCAAGCTCAGAAACTTCTTGTTTTTTTATAAATGATTCTATCTTATATCTAAGATTTTCTGTATCTCTAAGTTCAGTACATAAATACTCAATCAAACTCTCCTGACACATATAGTGTACTATTTCTTTTGGCGTATAAAATGCTCCTTTATCTTTGTTGTCTTCTAATAAATTTTCAAAAATATGCCCTAGCATTTCTGGGTCTACTGCAACAATATGCTCGTTTGGACTGTCTTCATAAACAGTAAAATTGTATTGATCAAAGAAATTAAAAAGATCTGCAAATAAATAGCTCTGGAATACTAAGTTATTTGTTTCTATATCTTCATCTTCAAATAGACCACCATTTAAAAATGGTATTTTTAACTTATTATATTCCGTTTTAAAAAAAACCGAAGGGTCTACATCAAAAAAATCCCCATCCCTTTCCTTATTTAAGTTTTTAAAGAATAAATCGATTAATACGAAATTGTAAAAATTATCTTTGAACTTACAATCGTTAAATAAATCACTTAAAAAATTTTCATTTCCACTTCCCCATTCCTTCTCAATTGGTACGCCAAGCCAACCCTTTTTTTCTAAAAAATAAAGAAATACTAATCTTCCTAAAAGCCTTTTAATAAAATCACGAGCTTTTGTTTCTTTATCATTTCCTTTAAAAGCATGTATAAATTGGTTTGAAGGATCTTTAATAGTTCGTCTATTTTCATCTTCTCCAATTAGTTCTATTAAGAATTTCCCATAATGCTTTCTATAATCATTAAAAAAATCTTTAGACATTCGCTCAACGCTAAAAGCTTTATCTAATGCCTTTAAGGTAACACCTTCTCCAAATAAATCCTCAGTACGCTGAATGCCTGAAAATCTATCTGCAGCGGTTTTTGCCTTTTCGCCTTCGCCTAATAAATAGGTATACCTTTTAGGGTCAGTCTTTATGGATTCCCTTTTCCCTGTCTCTTTATTTCGGATAGTGACTTCACTTATATAAGAAAAACGCCATTTTTTATCCTGTACAAATACTACTAATGCGGCGTCAACATCGTTTTTATAGACATCTTTCAAAAGATCTCTTAAACCTACTTTATTACGATGTAACTGTTTTACTTTTGGTACATCTATTTTATAAACGCCAATAAGTTGGTCATCTTTAGTGTTTAATTGGCCTAATTCAAAAGCCTTAGCTTCAAATAGATTCTGCTTAAGGGGAATTGATATTGGTAAATTATGTATTATATTAACGTTTAAATTTTCCCGTAAAACTTGAATCCAAGTATCTAGATTAAACTCTTTTTCAAATATTTCTTTTAGTTGTTCTGCGTTCATATTGGTTTAGGCAATAAAAGTTTCAGATATAATAATATCAGGTTTTTCAGTAATTTCTAGAGGTAATTCTGGCTGTAAGTCATCATTTTGTTCTTCGTTGTTTTGATGCCCAAACTTTACTGCTAGTGAAATTAATAAGTTATGTGCTTTAGCTTCTAACAATTGTCCTTTATCTAGCTTTAGTCTTATTTTGTTAATTTCATTTGCCAAATTAGTAAAAGTACCTTTCTCTAATTGTTCGTTTAATAATTCGCAAGCATTTCTAAATTTCTCATCAGTACTTGTTGCCTTCTCATTTCTAATAAACTTTTTAGCTTGATTGGTTTTAGCATCTGCTTTATCACCAGAGTTATTTTCAGCTGCATTACTTAATAACTGTGATTCAAAAAGCTGCATAGCATTTTGAATGTGTGCATAATGATGAGATGGTAAAGTTTCAGATAATTCACCAGGTTTAGCTTCAAATAACTCAGCAGCCTCAACAAATGTTAAGGCTTCCGTTTGCTTATCCGTCACTTTAAAGAATTCCATTTTATAAGACGACTTTAAAAATGCGAGCGTTTTGCCTCCCATTTCCTTTTTACCTGATGATGTAGGATTTCTTGCCGTTCGAGCTTTTAAAGGTAATTGGGAAATTCTCCTAAATTCCTTCTCGTTCTTTTCCTTAAAATTTCTAATAAGTTCTAAATATTTTAAGCGTTTATCTTCATCTTCTGGCACTCCTTTTATGTGTAAAGAAACTTCTTCTAATATTTCTTCGGGTGAATAGATACGGGCATCTTCGCCATAAGCAGTATGAAACCCTTGTAATTTGATATAGGCATTGTTATAAAGCTTTATTAAACTATCGCTTTCTTTACTTGGATAAAAAGAATAATGGTAAATCACTTCTGCTGTACTGCCAATTCTATTTATACGCCCAATTCGCTGCATTAAACGGGTGGCATTCCAGGGTGTATCATAATTAACCAAAACATTTGCTCGATGTAAATTAATCCCTTCTGCTAGTACTTCAGTAGTTACTAAAATATCTAAATCATGTGCTTGTTCTTTTTCATAATTAGCATCAAAATTGGCTAAAATTCTTTCTTGATCAACTTTTCTATTCTGCGAAGAAACCATTAAGGTTCTGGCGTATTCGTTTTCTTTTAATTGTTTAGTTAGGTAATTGGCAGTATCTTTTGATTCGGTAAAAATCACCAGTTTTCCAGTTGGATTTTTATCATTTCTAAGAAGCTCCGTTTTTAAAAGCTGTAAGAATATATCCAATTTGGGGTCTTCTTTAACCTTTTTCCATTTTTCACAAATTTGATTGATATGATTATAATCTGTTTTTAAATCTTCTAAAAATTGAGGATTAAAATCTTCAGGCTGAAATATTTGGTTTTTAGGATCATCTATCATTAACTCTAAAATTTTCTCTTCAATTTGCTCATCGTCCCAATTTTTATCCATCAAATCATTAATATTTGTATCAGGAGCCACATAAATCTTTCCTTTTGCAAACATCACAATCATCCGTTGGGTTGAGATACTGAAACGTTCAATAGAAATGGTAAAAGCTTCGAAAGAACTTTCCAATCGTTTTACCAATTGAGTCATCATGATATAAGCTAATGTTTTAGAAGCTCTTTCTGCTTGGGTATAAAATTGATCTTGAATATCTTTATTTAAAAATTCAATTGCCCGGTAACGGAAATAGCCAACATCATTAACTAATAAATTGATGGTTTCGGCAAATAATTCTCCCAGTTTGGGACCTAACTTATACTCAATTGCTGCCGGCTCTGCAATTTCGGGGAAACGAATTCCTTGCTCATCTAAATCCTTTTTATAAGCTCCGTAATTTTTAATATCATTACGGGTACGTCTAACAGTTATAGGCTGTAAAACCTTTTCTCGAATTGATGAGTATATTTTTCTTAATCCTTCTACGTCTAACTTCCCTGTTATTTTAGAATTTGAAAGTATAATCTTATAATCTCTAATTAAAGGCGCAAAAAAGCTTTGAAGATTAGTAATATCTAACTTAGATTTTCTGGCATCGGTAAATAACTGTAATTGGTAATAAATATCCTCTGGTCGGTTATTTAAAGGAGTAGCAGAAATTAACATTACTTTTTTACGAAAGCCTTGAAGATTCCCTTCAACTGCTCTAGGCGTTTTACAAATAATTTGTAATTGCTCAAACATTCTGGATTTATGGTTTCTGAATTTATGAGCTTCATCCACTAAGATTAAGTCATAATCTTCTTTAGGCCAGTAATCATCAGATTTACCATCAATTATTTTATGTAAAGATCCATTACTAATAAACTTTGCGTGTTTATCTAACTTGAATTGTTTGAAGGTAGTTTTCCAGTTTTT
>JACMPO010000165.1 GCA_014377455.1 Flavobacterium sp. | reverse complement strand
CTTTGTTCTCCTTTGTAACTTGATAAATCTATTTTATGAAATTCACAAAGTTTTTTTAATTCGTCTTGGTTTGGATTATCTTTATTCCCAGAAATTCTATATTTTCTTTCGCCTAAATCTCCAGGTAAATTAAAATTTGTCCAATACAAATGACGACCTCTTTTTTTAGCCGGAACTAATGGCTCGTAAAATGGAATTACATTTTCAACAATATATTTGCCTTTGAAATAATTATCTAAAAAAATAATTTCTTCATATAATTTCATATCCGGATAGATTGCTTCTGTTGCAGTATCATAATTTGAACTATTCCAGAATCTAGGTCTTGAATGACTAGGACACGGTGGGGAACTCCAAACTCCATTAAATTTTTTATAGTTTTTAATCAAATATTCGTGTGCATCAGCAACAATTACATTATCATTCGGAAATCTTTCTTTATACATTCTTGCCAGTTCTGGATCAAGTTCTATTGCAGTAACTTTTAAAACAATTCCCGCTTCTTTTGCTACTTCATCCCATAAATATCTATTACCGCCCAAACAAGCGTATAAATTCAGTAATTCAAACACAACCGCACTTCCTGTAACAACGGCTTGTACGCATTGCGGGTTTATTGGTTCAATCATATTTTCGTTTCGCATTATATTTATTTTTAAGATGAAATTTTGTAGTTACGAAGCCCGCAACGACGATACAAGCCGCAGCCGTTATAAGCAAAACTACAATTCGTGTGGATAAGGAACATATCTAAATTCAGAAAATGAGCTATGAAAATTATTATTAACTTCCTCAAATCCGCCTTTTATATGTTGAATCCATTTACCACTTTCATTCATAGTATATGAATATGTTTCATTTAAAGTGCATCCTCCGTCTCTATTACACAGCCCTCCTCCAAAAAAGAATAAGTTACCACCTAAAACGTCTTTCAACTCTTGTTTAGCTGAAACAACAAAAACATTCCCTGTTATTCCAATGATAACATCTCCTATTTTTGGGTGCCACATTTTTTGTATCTTTTTATCAAAAATACAACCTAATAAATACTGTTTACTCATACCTTTAAAGTTTTCAGGTAAGTAAAACTGTAAATCTTCTAAAATGAACTTTTCTTTTTTCATAACCCGTTCTGCTTATAACAGTTGTTTGGCACTATTGCCGTTTAGTTTTTCAGCGGAAAATCCTCTGCTGACATTAAATTTATTTTTCAATTCACGTTTACGTTATCGGCAACATCGCCAAGCAACAGGACGTTATCACTCAGCTTGGACGAGCATTGCGGAAATTAGATTACTATCCCCCATCAAGAAGCATTCATAATTGAAATAAACATTGTTTTGTTTTTGTAGTATTATCTCTTTTTGGTGCAGTTTATTGTCCTGAACTTCATAAGATGCAAATCGAGTTCTTTTGGCTAATTTGTAAGTATCTCTATGAAATTTACAAACTAAAATATCTCCTTTTTTTAATGATTGAAAATCCTCTAATATTTTTAAAATTTTAGTTGTCATAATTTTTGCGTTTTAAAAGCCGAAGTGATAACATACGCTAACCAATATTCAGGCTTTAGTTTAAATTTAAAGTGTGTTTTGTGTCTGTAAGATTTGTCATTACTCGAAAGTTCATTCCTTAATTTATCCTGAACATCGGTTAGCGCAACGTGTTATAAGAAATAGCTACGTATCTTTTCCATAAGATATTTTTGTTTAACTTTTTCAATTCTCAACTTATACCTTTGATTGTCTTTTACGTCTAAAATTGTTGTTTCAATATAATTTGGTATTTTTAATTCGGTCATCAATCCTATTAATAATTTTCCACACATTTCAGTACCTTGCATTAAAGCCTCTCTTTTTCTTAACTCATTCATAGGTTCGTTTTGTTTTATTACCCGCTACTTCTTATAACAGGTGTTTGTAAATACCAGCCGAAATTATAGGAGCGTGTAGGCTGGTATTTACAAACACCGATACGTTATCAGCACCCCTTGGAGGTGCTATTTATGATATTTAGATTTTGGTTTTTCAAAAGGATTTCCATTTTTATCAGTAAAACTTACTACTGTATTTAAAAAACTATTCGGGTCTAATTGACCTCGCATAAAATCCTTTATTTCGTGATTATTTACAACAGTTGTCATTTCCCCCTCTTTTATTTTCCTTAGAATATTTCTATCTAAATCAGGATTTCCTATTATTCCAATTATTGTTTTCATATCGTTTAAAATTGTGTTTAGTGGTATGCTGATAACAGCTGTTTCAATCTACTTGCGGATTTATTGGAATTACGTGCTGTCATCATAAATCCGTTCAGCCAAAACTACTCTGCTATCAAATCCGCAAGCATCTTGAAGCAGCATTCCGTTATATTCCAGCTTGAGCAACTTCGTAACCAAAGCTACTCTGGCTATATTTATAGCTTTTGTTTTTTGTATTGTTTCCATTTATTTTCTGCGATATCAATCGCATTATTAAGCATTGAGTAATATTGCATTCCAAACTCTACTTTTTTATCTGAAAAATAACCATCTAAAAAAGTACCTATGTATTTTTCCTTTTCCTCAAATCTTTTGTTGCTTTCTTCTATCCATTTACATGGGGTTTTAGAAACTATCTTTTCTAATATTTCTTTTTGTTTTTTTGTCATTTTAATTTATTAAATTTTAAGTATTCAGTTGTAAAAGGCGTAGATAATTCAAGAACTTGTTGAATTATAGGTTCTGGAACTCTTAGCAATTTAGTAGGCACAATGTATTTTGGTTTGCGACCTGCATTTCTTTCGTTATGTATTTTTTTCATAGTTGATTATTTTTTTACAAAGATAAACTTTTTTATTAATTATACAGTAAAATTAATTTTTATTTTATTTTTAATTTTGTGTTGTTAATTAAAATAAAGTTATATCTTTGCCTAACTTAAATATAGAAATTATGCTAGACACATCTACAGAACACAATCCAGATGCACCTTGGAACCAAGAAGAGGAACTTGACGAAACAAACGAGCTTATTCAAGAAAATTGGAAGTTACGTTTAAAAGTATCAGACCGTGATTTATTGCTATTGCAAATAAAAGAACTGGTACAAGACCAAGAAAATGGAATTTGTATAATCATTAAAAATTTAATAAAATGAAATTAATATCAATGACGGATTTTGTTTTGGGTGAAAAAGTAAAATCTATTTTAACATGTATCGAAGCATATGTATTAATTAGAAAATATGCTCAATTCCTAAAACAACCTTTAGAACTATGGATGTTTGTGCCTTGTGATAGTGATGGTAATGTATTGGAATATAAACAAAATGAGTATTTGTCTAGCTTAAAACCATACGAAAGACAAGAATACCAACAAGCAAAAGAAAGATGTTTGTTTGAAAAATCAAAATATGGAACTGGTACAATTAAAGAAATTCTTAAATGTTCAAAAATTATTGAAGATTTAATAACTTGTTCAAAATTAGATTTAACATTAACCCAAACAGCAATTAAACAATTAGGATTATGATTTTCAAAATAGAATGCTTCTTTCCATTCAAAGATTTTCGAGATTATATATGTTTTGAAATGGAGGCTAATACTCCAACTATTGCACTAAGAAAAGCAAAAATTAAATATCCAAGAGCAAGTAATATTAATATAAAAAAAATAAAATGAAAAAATTAGCAACAAAATTGACGCCTGCAATTAAAGCGTGGATTAAAGATGAGTTTGGAAGTGATGTGTATTATAAATACGAAATTGATTCTTATTTTCACTTTCCAAATTATGAAAATTTTAATGGGTTTTTAAAAGGTGAACACACTTCGGGTGCAATTGCATATAACTACACCTTAGTATCTGAACAGGAATTTCTTGATGAATTTTCAAAGCCTGTGCAGTATCAAGTTTTATCGTTTGGAAGATGGGTTGATATCGAATCTCCTATTCGCATTAAACCAAAACCAGACTACTCGAAAGAAATTGAAGCACTAAACAAAAAAGCTAACCTAAACGGTATGAGAGCCGTAATTACCTTTGAGAAATTATGAAAATTTTAAAAAACCTATTTAGAACAATCGAGCAAAAAAGCAAACTCGATTTGATTACAGAACTTTTAATAGTTCAAAATTCAACTCCAGAAGCCTTAGATTTATTTGAAAAGGTAAAAGCTAACTTTATGTTTGAAATGACTAAAAGAGAAAAGCAAGCGGCTTATGAATGTAGATTAATTAACTCTTTGGAATTAAAACCAAAAAGAGAATATGATGCTAATTTTTACAAACCTATTTCAGAAATTGAAACTAATTATGAAACTATAAATATAAAAAACTATGAAAAATAAAAACTTTGAAGAAACAGGAGCAATCGTTTTCTGTATTCTTTTCGCAGCGGTATTAGTGTTTATAATTATAAATATTGCAATATGAAAACAATTAGTCAAATTGCAAAAGAATGTGGATTACATTACGATACTGTATTCAGAACTGTAAAAAGTGAGCAAATTACAACTTTGCAAGGAGGTACTAAAATTAACCTCACAAATGTACAATCCGATCACATTGAGCAAGTACTGCATAATAGAGGTTATTTCCGATTTTTAACACTAGAATCTAAAATGAATTTAAGATGAAAAAAGCACAAATTTTTAACAATCATTTTCAAAATTTCAAAACTTATGCCATACCAAAGGCACAGTTAATAATCGCAGATATTCCTTATAACTTAGGGAACAATGCTTATGCTTCAAACCCTGCATGGTATAAAGATGGCGATAATAGCAATGGCGAAAGCGCATTGGCTGGAAAGTCATTCTTTGATACAGACGAGGATTTTAGACCCGCTGAGTTTATGCATTTTTGTAGTACAATGTTAAGACCTGAGACAAAAAGCGTAAAAGTTGAAGGAGTTGCACGCCAAAAAAGTGGAGCGCCTTGTATGATTGTTTTTTGCGCATTTGACCAACAAATGGACTTAATACAATTAGCAAAAAGATACGGTTTAAATAATTATATAAATTTAGTATTTCGTAAAAACTTCTCCGCACAGGTTTTAAAAGCTAATATGAAAATAGTGGGTAATTGCGAATATGCACTTGTTTTTTATCGTGATAAATTACCTAAATTTAATAATAAAGGCAAAATGATTTTCAATTGTTTAGATTGGCCAAGAGATAATGATAGCGAAAAAATACACCCAACGCAAAAGCCAATATTACTTTTAAAAAAATTAATTGAAATATTTACAGATGAAGGAGATGTGGTTATTGACCCGTGCGCTGGAAGTGGATCAACTTTAATAGCTGGACAAAGATTAAACAGAAAGTGTTTTGGTTTTGAAATAAAAAAACCTTTTCATAAAGCTGCTGAAAATTGGATAAATGAAGAATATCAAAACTTACAGGATATTGAAGAATTTGGATTTGCAAAAACTTTAATATCAAAACAGCAACCAATATTATTTTAAGATGAACACACCAAGAGAAGAAGCAGAGTATTTGGTACTAAAATTTTTAATACTTCAAGGATATGGAAGTGCAAAATGGTTCCATAAAACATTAGCCAAACAATGCGCTTTAATAGTAGTTAATGAAATGATTGAAGAATCAATAGGATATTTGTCAATTGACAGAAATAAATACTGGAAAGAAGTTAAATCTGAATTACAAAAGTTATGAAACAATCAAAACAAAAGTCTTTAGTTGAGAGCATTACTCAAACTATTATAGGTTTAGGCACGTCTATTTTAATTCAATTGGTACTATATCCTATTATGTGTATTCCGGTCACGTTTACGCAAAATATTATAATTACGTTGGTATTCTTTTTAGTATCGATTATAAGGAATTACCTAATAAGAAGATTGTTTAATGAAAATTAGAAAGACCTGAGATAATAATTAAATAAAAATGGAAAAAACTAAAGAAATTCACAAAGCATTGAAAAGACGAGGTTTTATTAATGCAGAAATAAATGGTATAAAAGAAGCTATTGATAAACTAACTAAAATTTTAAATGGTTTTGAAAACGAAAAGAAAGTTTTAAATTTTGAATTGCATAATTGGGATATATCAAAATAAAGTATTATATTTGCTTAACGATACGGTCAGGTGTCTAACTAAAAACTAATTAATGCCCTATCTGACTTTGCAACTGACCTTGTAATTTTGGATAGGGTTTTTAAATTTATATTATTATGAAAACAGATTGGAGACAATTTAGGAAGAGCACACACCTTGCAAGTGCTGATTTGGATGCAATGGAAACTGCAGGCAAACCGTTAATTTTCACTATTAAAGAAGTGAAATATGAAACTGGAGTAGATGTTTCTGGAACTAAAATGGATGGTATTTTTTGCTATTTTATTGAAGCAGTAAAACCTCTAAAATTAAACTCAACTAATAATAAAATATTAGCTGGATTTTCTAAAAAAGATGGTTTAATTGGTAAAGAATGTCACGTTATTGAAAACTGGAAAGGTATGACTATTGAACTTTACGTTGATAGAAACGTTAAAATGATGGGTGCAATTACCGATGGAATTCGTATCAAACCATTACAGCCAAAAGTAGCACAGCCAAAACCTAATTTTACTGAATCTAATTTTGAAGCAGCTAAAAAAGCAAATGCAACAAAGGAACAAATAGAATCGAAATATAATTTAACACAAGAAATATGGAATCAGTACAGCGCAGTTTAGAGTGGCACGAACAAAGGAATGGACGATTTACAGCGTCTGAAATCCACAAACTTATGGGAGTTCGTGGATTGGGCGACACTGGTAAAAGCTATGCAATCGATAAAGCAATAGAAGAACTTTTTGGAGAAGTTGACGAGAATTTTATATCATACGATATGGAACGTGGGATCGAATTAGAACCGTTAGCCTTCGCAAAATTTAAAGAATTAAAAGAACTTGAATTTATGCAAGTTCAAAATTGTGGGTTTTTTAACTATTGTGAAAATTCTGGTGCAAGTCCAGATGGATTAGTAGCAGGAAATGCAATACTTGAAATAAAATGTCCTAAAGCAAGTACGTTTTTTAAATTGGTTGCAACTAATGAAATTGATCAAAAATATTTTTATCAAATGCAAATGCAAATGATGTCCACTGGTCGAAGCAGAGGTTATTTCTTTAATTATATTATTATCGATGGGCAGGAACTTTGGCATACAATAGAGGTAGAGTCTGATTTTGATATTTGGTCAAAAATGCAAAACAGATTAGCCGAAGCGATAGAAATTAAAAATGAATTTATAAACAAATTAAAATCAAATCAACAATGGAATTAAATAAAAATTACAGAATAGTATATGATAGTGATAACACTATTTTACAATTCTTTGAGCAAAGAGAAAAAACGGTAAAAGACGAGGCTACAAAAAAATATGTAGGTACGGGAGAGTACAAAGAGTTTACGGAAAACTTTTATTACCCTAACCTTAAAACGGCTTTAATTGGATTTTTAAATAAATGCACTTGGGGTCAAGAAAATGCAAAAGAAGTTTTAAGCATTTTAAATAAATTAGAATTATTAATTAATAAAATAAAATAATTATGAAATTTACAAAACAAGATGCATACGACTATATTGATTATTTATATTCGTTAGTAGCAAAAGAGAATCAAAAAGAAGAATCAGTTTTTACAAATTTTAATATAAGTAATTTGTATAATGACATTAACAATTTAAAATTAACAATTAAATAATTTATAATTATGGAAGTAGCAGGGAAAGTTCACAAAATCGGTAATTCTGAAACAAAAGGAAATTACGAAAAAAGAGAATTAGTAGTAAAAACGGATGAGCAATATCCGCAATTAATATCAATTGAATTTGGACAAGGTAAATGTAATGAGTACATTGATAAACTATCAATCGGGCAAAATGTTACAATTGGAATCAATTTGAGAGGTCGAGAGTGGGTTAATCCTCAAGGCGAATCTGTTTATTTTAATTCAATAAATGGCTGGTCGGTTAAATAAAATGTAGTATATTTGCAGTTGTAGAGTGGAAGCTACATAACAATATTATCAAACCCTTATTAGGCAAGCGACTTCCACCGCCCCTAGTAAGGGTTTTACTTTATGAAAAAAACATTATACCCACATCAAAAAGAGTTTCTTGACGAAATTATTTATAAAATTAAAGAAGTTGATAGCGTTTGCGCTCAATTAAGCACGGGAGCAGGAAAAACGGTTGTATTTACTGAATTAGTGTCAATATTAGACGCTAAAACTTTAATTCTAGTAGATAGTATAGATTTAGTAAACCAAACGGTTGAAACATTTAAAAAGCAAAGTTTAGACGTAGGATGCGTTCTGGCTGGATGCAAAAAAATTCCAGAAAATAAAATAATTGTAGCAATGGTTAAAAGTTTATGGAATCGAAAACATAAACTACCTAAATTTGACTACTGTATAATCGATGAGTGTCACTGCTGGGAATTTAATAAATTATTTGAATACCTATCAAACTGTAAAAGAATAGGTTTTACAGCTACACCCGTCCGCTTAAAACGAAATAAAATAAGCGATACAGAAAGCGAATTAGAAACTATGTCAGAATGGTATGAAGATATTGTTTGTGGAAAGCCAATAAGATGGCTAATGGAAAATGGATATTTAGTAAACGAAAAAAACGAATATATTGATTTTGATAGTTCAGGATTAAAAACAGATGCTTCTGGAGAGTTTACCGCTTCAAGTCTTAAAGAGGTATTTCAATCTGAAACTTATAAAAATGCACTTCGAAAAACGTTTGATAATCTTTGCGATGGTAAAAAAACAATGATTTTTACAAGCAGCACAGAAACCAATGCGATTTATGCAGAACTTTTTAAGGATAAAAATGTAAGTACTTATGACAGCGTAAATAATGAAAGTTCAGAACGTAATGAAATTGTAGAATGGTTCCGAACTACTCAAGATGCTTTACTTATAAACACTGGATGTTTCACAAAAGGTTTTGATGTTTGTGATGTTGAGGTAATTTTAATGGCAAGAGCTACAAAATCACTAGCCTTATGGATTCAGATTGCGGGACGTGGTGCCAGAAAAACATCTAAAATAGAAAAGCCTTATTTTACTTTAATCGATGGCGGAAACAATAACCAAGAACACGGAATATTTAGCTTTGATCGTGATTGGAAAAAAATATTTCGAGATAAACAACGCAAATCTTTTCTTTTGGACATTGTAGAGTGCGAAGTTTGCGAATATAATTTTGAGAAAAAAGACAAAATTTGTCCGAAGTGTGGATGGGAAATTCCTGCAGGAGAACAAAAAGAACAAGAACAAAAAGAGTTTGTAATCGTTGGGCAAAAAAATAAATTACTCCCGCCTACCTTAGATTTAGAATTTCATATTATTAAGGGACATTCTAAATTTGAAACTTTAAAAATATTAAAGCAAAAATGGATTACTTTTTTATCTAAATTGCAACTCCCTAAAAAGGACTTTCTTTGGCACGAAAAACACGGTAGTTTTGCAAAAAGATTTATAAAATATCTTAGACCCCTTTACTTTAAAATAATTGGTTCAATGCTTAAAGATGGAAAATCAGTAAAATGGATTACTTATACCGATAAAATATTAACAGAAACTAAAAATAAAATATATGAAATTTAGCTTTTATCAAAACATCAAAGACACTAATAAAACAGATATTGATTTAGAAAATTATATTGAAATTATTAAAAATGGCAAGTATCAAGATTTAGTTTTGAACGCCAGAGCCGTTAAAAAAGATATTACAAAGTACAAAGAACTTAAAAACTTAATGCCTTGCATTACGGGTTCTGCAGTAATGAATCAAGGCAGTAAAAATGCTTCAAACATTCTAGAACTTAACGGTTTAATTGTGATTGACATTGATGACGATGTAGATTTACAACTACTAAACAAAATTAATTATGATAAATATACTTTTGTTTCTCATCGTTCATTTGGTGGTGATGGATTATGTGTTTTTATTAAAATTAATTCTAATAAGTTTTTAGAATCATTTAATGAAATTGGTCAATATTATTGGGACACGTTTAATATAATGATTGATCAATCGTGCAAGAATAAAAATAGACTTCGTTTTTTATCTTACGATCCATATATTTTTACTAATGACAAAGCAATTAAATTTATTGCAAAAACTAAAATAAAAGCAATTGAAAAGAAAGATTTTATTTTTGTTCAAGATGATTTTTCACAAATAATTGATAAATTAAAAGGTATTGATATTTGTCAAGATGACTATAAAATATATTGCGATATTGGTTTTGCAATCGGTTCTAAATTTGGAGATGCTGGATTAAATTATTTTAAAGCGATTTGTCAAAATGGTTCAAAATATAATGAAAAGGATATTGAAAAGCATTATAAAAACTTTTGTAAAGGTGGTCAAATTGGAATCGGTACTTTTTACCATTATGTAAAAGCGGAAGGAATCGAAGTTTATTCAGAACTTACAAAGAAAACAATTGCAACGGTTGCAATGCAAAAAACGCAAGGTACGCCCACAATTGAAAGTGTTAAAAAACACGTTACGGAAGTCTTAAAATTAGATGCACCAAGTGAAAATTTAATTTTAGATTTGATTAATTCTAAAATTGATTTACAAGTTGAAAGCGAAGAAACAGAGGTAAATCAACTTAAAAACTTTATTCACGAAAATTATAATCCTTACCGAGATTCAATTACAAGCGAAATTTTTATTAATAATAAAATATTAGACGATATAAAACTAAATTCTATTTATTTTAGTGCTAAAAATTGCTTAGACTTTGCAGTAAATAAATCCGATGTAAGAGATATGATTAATTCAGAAGCTACTCAAACAATAAACCCATTAAATGAATTTTTTGGAAACAAAGAGTTTGAAACAGGAAACATCGAAAAATATGCTGACTGCATTTTTCCACAATCAGAGTATAATCGTTGGGCTTTTAAAAAATGGATTATAGGTAGTATTCACAACTGGATTAGTCCACACCACGAAACAAAAGTTAGTCCTCTTACTTTAGTACTTTGTGGTCAAAAACAAGGCACAGGAAAGACTTCTTTTTTTAGAAACCTTTTGCCAAAGGATCTTAAAAAATATCTTATAGAACATAGAATCGATGCAAAAGATAAAGATTCAATTTATAATCTGGTAAAAGGATTACTTGTATTAGATGATGAATTTGGGGGTTTAGCAACAAAGGACGTTAAAGACTTTAAAAAAATAGCTGATGCAAATCAAATTGATATTCGTTTGCCTTATTCTGCGTTTTACTCAAAAATGAAACGTAAAGCCTCTTTATGTGGAACTAGCAATGAACGTGACATATTAAAAGACGTTACAGGAAACAGACGAATTTTGCCTATAAACGTGCATAGTATTGATTACAATGAAATGATAAAAATAAATACCGATGATCTTTGGCGGGAAGCGTTTGATTTATACAGAAAAGATTTTGACTGGAAGATTTATGCAAGTGACGATATTGACTATTTAGAGTTGCATACAAAGTCAAATATTGAAATTTTACCCATTGAAGAAATATTTTTTAATCACTACTCTTTGGAAGAAAGTGACAAGCATAAAGAGGAAATTATATTGAATCAAGGTAATATTTTATCTTACCTAAATGCGGTTAATTCTATAAATATTACTAAATATGACATAAAAGACATATTCACAAAGAACAAAATGGTTTATAAATCACATAAAAGAGATGGGAAAGTAGTGTTTGGGGTACTTTTATATAAGTCCTATGATAATCAACATATTAGCCAAATTGAGGTGCCTTTTTAGGTAAGAAAGTAAGGAAAAAAATAAAAAAATCTTACCTTTTTCTTACCTGTTAAAATTTTGATAATCAAATACTTATAGTAAAAGGTAAGTAGTATAGTAAATTATTATAATAATCTATATATAACATTTCATTTTACACATATTACACATATTACGTATTTTTATATTTTTTCATAACTCTCCAAAAACAAAAATCTTACCTCTAAAAATCTTACCTATGACAGAAGCACAATTACAACAACAAATGGTTATTGAATTTCGAAATAACTACAAAGGATTAATTTTTGCAGTCCCAAATGGTGGTAGTAGAAATCCGATTGAAGCTAAAAATTTAAAACTTACAGGGTCACTTGCTGGAGTTTCAGACTTAATAGTAATTCAACAAAATAGAATTATATTTGTAGAAGTAAAAATTGAGAAAGGAATACAATCAGATGCACAAATAAAATTTCAAAACAATGTAGAACTTTTAGGGTTTGATTATTTTTTAGTTCGAAGTTTAGAAGAATTTAAAGCAATATTATGAAACTAACAGACCAATTATCAGCAGACGTAAAATTAAAAGTAATAGCGATTAATAAAATTACTTTTATTGAAACTATAAAAACAATGACATATCACGAATGGATCAACTTAAACAAATCAAACAAGTTCTATTATAAAGCCGTTGGTATTTGATGGCACAAAAAATAATGCTGAATATTTGAAACAATTACTAAATGTTAAATAAATGTTAAAGTGTTTATTTATGGTTGCATAATTAAATAAGTAATGTATATTTACACCATAGAAATAAACAAATAGAAATTATGACACAATATAACGAAATATTAGAAAACTTAAAAAACGGAATTTGTAATTATTCAAACGAATTAACCTTAATTTCATATTCTTTAGGTAAATCAAAAATGAAAATAGATATAAATGGAGATTTAGTTTTTTTTACTTCGTTAGAGAAAATGGCTAGAAGTATTAATAAATTTATAAAAACAGGAGTTTAATTAAATCAGGGGTGCGAATGTAACGTACTATTATTATGAAACCAAAACAAATTGAAGTTGATGAATGGATTTATAAGGGGTGTTTTATTCAAAAATCAAAACATCATAATCTTATTGGGAATTATGAAGTTTTTAAAAACGATGAATTACAATTTCACGTTGGTAGATGCCACACTTTTACAGATGCAAAAAAACTTTGTGAAGAAAATGAATGTTTTAAAGAAAAATTAAAATTTTAATTATGACAACTAAAATGACAATTAAAGAAATTAGAACAGTTTTATTTGAAACTGAAAAATACACTGTTATTGGTGCAGATGAAATGACAAACAAAGAAAGCCGTGATTTTCTTTATGCAAAAAACAATCAATATCAAGTTATGAATGTTATTGATAACGGTACGCATTTATTAATATGGAATTAATTATGGGAACTCACTTTTATAAATTCAATAGATCACAATTAGGAAACCTAATTTTCTGGGGTAAATTAGAAATGAAATATTATGACCTCAATAACGATGGTTGGAATGTTTGTTTTAAAGATACCGATATTGAAAACGCAAAAGATAGTTTTTTAGTTGATAGACGCAGAACAGTAAAGTCAGGAAAGTCTTGGCTAAATAATTATTTAAAAAAAAAATAAAATGAATTTAAGAGAAGAATTAATTGCTTATGATTTAAAAATGAGTAATTGCACAGATGAACAATCCGAAATTAAAGTAGATAGTTATTTAAGTGTTATAAATCAAAAAGAAACGGATTTGGAAAATAAAAAAATAAACAACCCGTTAGCTCCCCCTTGCAAAATCCAAGGCGTAGGGTATGAAGGTATGACCCTAAGAGATTATTTTGCTAATTCAGCTATGCAGGGTATTTGTGCTGATGGACACACTTTTTGGGACAGTTCAAGTATTCAGGGAGATCCTATAAATATTGCTAGGTTATCTTTTGAAATAGCCAATGCAATGCTTAAACAAAGAGGACTATGAACGCAAAACGTGGCTCAGGAAGCAAGATAAATGTAGGTCGAAAGAAAACTCCCTACATTACAAAAACTATACACAAAAGAGGTATTCCAACCGATATTTATGACTTATGTATGTCATTAGTTGATGCGGAGTGTTTAAAATTCAAAAATAAATTATGATAGCAACAGAACTTAGAATTGGTAATTTAATTACTGTAAATAATGTAATTCAGGAAGTTTGTGATCTTCCATTACCAGAAAATTGCACAGATGAAAATACTAAACCCATCCCACTAACAGAAGAAAAACTTTTGAAGTTTGGGTTTAAATTAGATTTAGATTATAATACATATTGCTTAAATGGTTATTGCATATTTTTAGAAGATGGAAAATTTAGATTTCAAAACGATTGGTACAGCAATGCTAATTGTTATTATATAAAAGATTTAAAATATATTCACGAGTTGCAGAACTTATTTTTCGCATTAACAAATAAAGAATTGGAAATTCAAAAATAAATTGTAGATTTGACGCAATGCTTCAATTCTATAAAAATCATAAAAAGTGGATTAACGTAGTTCGAAATTTCGGAGAGGACTTTTTTGCTGAGGATATTGTGATGGAAGCTTATTTATACATTGACAAAAAAGAAAATGTTAACGATAATTATTTTTGGTCCTTGTTAAGGTCACTAACCGTAAACCTACAACGACAAAAAAAGAAACACCAACTTAATGAACTAACTGATAATTTAACTA
This sequence comes from Flavobacterium sp., assembly GCA_014377455.1. Classification (GTDB taxonomy): domain Bacteria; phylum Bacteroidota; class Bacteroidia; order Flavobacteriales; family Flavobacteriaceae; genus Flavobacterium. The sequence continues at coordinate 7,493 of JACMPO010000165.1, read as the reverse complement.
TCTTTGATGAAGTATATTCAGAAACGCAGTGCAAAGGCTACATACTCGAATTTATCGACACTTGGTACTGGTATGACAAAAAACTTTATTTGTTGGTTAAAAGCGGTTATTCGATGCGTAAAATAGCAAGAGAAACAGGAATTGGATTTAACAGCATTTATAACACGGTTAAAAATTGCGAACAAAAAATAAAAGATTATGAAAAAATTACTTAGTATTTTAGCAATTGCATTATTAGCAGGTTGCACACCCGAGAAAGTAGAACAGCCTAAAGATTGCGCTTGTGATAAAGTAACCAGTGTTAATCCGCTGAATATTATCAACGCACCAAAGCAAGGATTTGTTTATACAACAAATGAATGTTCAGGAATACAAAAACGTAAAAGTTATATTGTAGATGTGCCAAAGGTTGGCGATTGTTTTAATTGATTATGGAAATATCTAAAATTAAACTCAACCCGAACAACCCCAGACTTATAAAAGACGATAAGTTTAAAAAGTTAGTACAAAGCATTAAAGACTTTCCCGAAATGCTCGAAATTCGCCCAATAGTCGTAAATAAAGATATGATTATTTTGGGAGGCAATATGAGATACAAAGCCTGTAAAGAAGCAGGTTTAAAAGACGTACCTGTTACCGTTGTAGACTTAACCGAAGACCAACAAAGGGAGTTTCTTATAAAAGATAATACAAGCGGCGGTGAATGGGATTGGGAAGTATTAGCAAATGAATGGGATACAGAACAATTAGAATCGTGGGGTTTGGATTTGCCTGTTGATTTTAATGCAGAAGAATTAGAAGCCGAAGAGGATGATTTTGAAGTTCCTGAAGGTGGAATTGAAACGGATATTGTTTTAGGTGATTTGTTTGAAATTGGAGAGCATCGATTGCTTTGCGGGGATAGTACACAAACAGATACTTTTGAAAAGTTAATGCAAGGGGAGTTTGCTGATATGTGTGTAACCGATCCACCTTATAATGTTGCTTACGAAGGTAAAACAAAGGATGCTCTTACGATTGAAAACGACTCAATGGGCAACGATGATTTTTATAAGTTTCTTTATGATTTTTATACTGCTTGTAATTCATTTATAAAAAAAGGGGGTGCTTGGTATGTTTGGCACGCAGATTTAGAAGGAGTTAATTTTAGAAAAGCTTTTAAAGATGCTGGTATAAAATTGTCCTCTGTTTTAATTTGGAATAAGAACACTTTAGTAATGGGGAGAGGGGATTTTCATTGGAAACACGAACCTTGTTTGTATGGCTGGAAAGAAGGTGCTGCGCATAATTGGTATTCAGACAGGAAACAAACAACTATAATTGATTTTGATAAACCACAACGTAACGGAGAGCATCCTACAATGAAACCAATCGGATTATTTTCTTATCAAATAGAAAACTCATCAAAGGTTGGAGATATTGTTATTGATGCGTTCGGGGGTTCTGGAACTACAATGGTGGCTTGTCAGCAAATAAACCGTAAAGCAAGAGTAATTGAATTCGATCCACGTTATTGCCAAGTAATTATTGACAGAATGAAGAAGCTCGATCCACAACTTGAAATAAAACGCAATGGCATACGACAGAATTAAAATATTTGAACAGGCAAAGGAAATGATAGTTAAACATAAATTGTTTTTTGTGGATGATATTGTTGCTTTTTTACCTTGTGCAAATTCTACATTTTATGACTTCTTTCCTGCTAATTCGGAAGAATTGGATGAGCTAAAAGAATTGCTTAATCAAAACCGCACTACTTTAAAAATTTCAATGCGTTCTAAATGGTACACTTCAAACGCTCCCGCTTTGCAAATGGCGTTAATGAAATTGATTGCAACACCTGAGGAGTTGCGTAAATTATCAATGCAGTTTATTGAAAGCGAGAACACTAATAAGAATGAAATTTCAATCAAACCAATAGATTGGACAAAATCAGATGTATAAGATTAATGAAGCATTCAAACCTCTTTACACCTCAAAGAAAAGATACTTCTTTATAACGGGCGGTCGTGGTTCTTTAAAATCCACGTCCGTTCACGATTTTATTTCAAGACTTACTTATGATAAAGGACACGGCATATTAGTAACTAGATATACAATGACCTCAGCAGAAAAATCAATTATTCCTGAATTTAAAATAGTTGCAACCCGTAACGGATCGATCAATGATTTTATAATTACCAGCAGTAAAATCACAAATAAATTAACAGGTTCGTTTATTTTATTTAGTGGGATTAAAACCTCAAGCGGAGACCAAACAGCAAACTTAAAATCACTTGCAGGAATTACCACGTGGGTGATTGACGAGGGCGAAGATTTTAAAGACGAGAAAACATTTGACGACATTGACGATTCAATCAGAACAAACGAACAACAGAACCGTGTTATTTGGATTCAGAACCCTAGTACTATTGACCATTTTATTCATAAAAGATGGGTTGAAAAAACGCCAAAGATTCTAAATATCGAAGGCTTCGATGTGATTACTTCAAATAATAAAAACGTTGAGGCAATACATACAACTTACCATATTGCAAAGGACTATTTAAGCGAAAGTATTTTAGAAAAGATTGAAGAAATAAGAATTGCAGAGCCTAAAAAATACCTGCATAAATATCTTGGTGCGTGGTTAGACAAAGCCGAGGGAGTTGTTTTTACTAATTGGAAGTTTGGTGACTTTAATCCAGATCAATTACAGACTTCTTTTGGTATGGATTTTGGATTTAGTATTGATCCAGATACATTAACTGAAGTAGCAATTGACATTCCAAAAAAGAAGCTATATTTAAAGCAACACATTTATCAAAATAAATTAAAAACACACGAACTTTGTCAACTTGTAAAATCAATTACGGGGGACAAGTTAATTGTTGGTGATAGTTCAGAAAGCAGATTAATTGGAGATATGCAAGCTTATGGTATTAATATAGTACCAGTAAAAAAAGGAACAATTGAAAGTGGTGTAGTTCGAATGCAAGATTTTGAAATTATAATTGAATATGAATCTTATGAGATTGCAAAAGAATTTAATAATTATGTATATCTAAATAAAGCTGGAAAATTATATATCGATGCTTATAACCACGCAATAGATGGGTCCCGTTATAACGTAATTTACCACTTAGATAATCCAAATCAAGGGAAATATTTCGTCTACTAAAACAAAATAATCTTTTTGCGTTAACAAGGTATGAAGTTAGAGATAAACATACCTACAGAGTTAAGAGAAATTAAATTAATGCAGTATCAAAAGTTTTTGGATATTGCAAAGAACAATCCAGATAGCGAATTCCTGCAGCAAAAAATGGTGCAAATATTTTGCGGTATCGACCTAAAAGATGTAGCGCAAATCAAGTATAACACCGTTGAAGAAATTACTGCCAATATTATTTCTATGTTCACTAAAGAACATAAATTTATAAACCGTTTCAAATTAGGCGGTATTGAATTTGGTTTCATCCCAAACTTGGAAGATATTACTCTCGATGAGTATGTAGATATCACTACCTACATAAACGACTTCGATAATATGCACAAAGTAATGGCTGTATTGTTTAGACCCATTACAAATAAGATAGGTAATAAATACGAAATAGAACCTTACAAATCAACTATAACATATAGCGAAGTAATGCTTCACGCTCCACTAGATGCGGTACTTGGTGCGGTTGTTTTTTTTTACCATTTAGCCAACGAGTTAGTGATAAGTTCAGTGAACTATTTGGAGAGGCACAAGGAGGAACTGAATATAGTGAGCAGTCACAATTTGGCAAACGGTGGGGATGGTATAACAGCTATTATGCTCTCGCTAAAGGAGACATCAGAAACTTTGAGGAGGTCGGTCGACTTCAACTTTTTACCGCTTTGACATTCCTTACATTCGAAAAACAAAAAACAGATTTAGAAATGAAAATGATAAAAAAATGATAGGATACATAAACCTTTTAGACAAAATAGAGGCTCAACTATTACAAGATGAGTTTTGTAAGGCGGTTACACGCGGGGATTTGTATAAAATAGCTACAAATAAACTACAAATATACCCTCTTTCGCACTTAATTGTCAATTCATTTGGTAAAACAGGGTACGCTTTACGCTATAATATAAGCATTATTTCAATGGATGCAGTCAAAGAGGACGAAAGTAACGAAGATTATGTATTAAATACTCAGTCAATTGTTAATTTAAGGCTTATTGAATTGCTTTCACGTGGTAGTTTGCACAATGATTTGTATCAATTGGAAGAAGGTTCGGATAGTTATGAACTATTTAGAGACCGTTTTGAGGACAAAGTAGCAGGGTGTACTGTAACATTTGATGTATTGATACCAAATGAAATGCCAATATATTAATGATACCAGAAAACACATATAAAACACTCAGCGAATTTCGGGATTCAGTTGTAAAGCAAGCCAAACAAAATCTTATTTCACAAGGCAAAAATACATTTGGTAACCTATCAAAAGCATTGGACCAAAGCTATGTTAAGACAAGTAAGAATAGTTTTGAATTAGCCTTTACAATGCCAAAGTATGGAGAGTTTCAGGACAAAGGAGTATCTGGAGTTAAGACAAAGTTTGATACACCGTTCAGTTATAAGTCAAAAATGCCCCCTACAAAGTCATTAGATAAATGGGTTGTTAAAAAAGGAATAGCACCAAGAAACGCTCAAGGGAAGTTTATAAGCCGGGAAGGATTAAAATTTGCAATTGCTAGAAAGATATTTCTTTATGGAATAAAACCCAGCTTATTTTTTACAAAACCTTTTGAAGAAAATTATAAAAAGTTTATAAATATTGAATTAGAGAAAGCCTTTGCACTCGATGTAGAAAACCTGTTTAAATTTAGTTTGAAATGAATATAGTAAACATTAGAAGTCCGTATTTTATAACCGTTGATATTGCATTACAAGTGGGTAGCAAGATTGAGCTATTCATTTGGAATGAAGGCACAACCGAACCCGTAACACCTACATACACTTTTACGAAAAGAATAGCACAAAGGACCGATTATAATATAAGCAACTTTGTGAAAGAGTATATTGATAATTCAATTTCTTATGTGGGAAGTCCGACAGCAAACAATGTAAAGAATTGGACTAGATTTAAAGTAAAGCGATATAAGGAAACGTCTATCGGGGTGTATTCTTTTTTGAATACAGTAAATTATATGGCAGTAAATGGCTATACACTTTTTGAAAATGGCTACAATTACAATGCAATTGACGTAGTATTACAAGGCACAAACATTACTACTTATTACGATAGATTAAATACAAACTATCCATATATTGAATTGTTATTAGATACCACATTAGGCACTACAGTAAAAGCATATTATACAGCAGGAGTTACAACCGTAATAGTTGATGTGTTGTTGGCAGCAGCAGCAACGGGTCAATACAATTTTAAAGTGCCAATGACTACAAATAATATAAACTTTGCTAACGGTAATAAATTAGATATATTTTATAATAGTTTATCAATTAAAACTTTTACAATTGAACCAATAGAAGAGGGCAAATATTCGCCTGTAGTTTGTCATTTCATTAACCGTTTTGGAGGAGCACAATTCCTTACATTCTTTAAAGCGAAAACAAATACAATCGATGTAAAAGGAACGTCTTATAAATTGCTATCCGATTCAGTAGATTACAATATTTCAAAAGGGCAAAGCAAAAGATTTAATATAAATGGATCACAAACCATAAAATTAAACACGGGTTGGGTCGATGAAAATTATAGCGAATTGATCACTGATTTGTTTTTAAGTGAAACTGTTTTATTAGACGGCAAACCCGTTGAGGTTAAAACTCAAAACTCAGTTTTAAAAACTTATTTGAAAGATAAAAATATCAATTACGAAATAGAATTTCAATATGCTTTCAATCTTATAAATGACGTAGTATGATTAATGTAGGAATATTTATAAAGGATAGCGAAGGTAACTATAATAGGATTGAATTGTTTGACGATGAGAAAATAAGCGTTAACAGTTCAATTCAAAACATTAATGATATTTCAAAAGTATTCACGGATTACTCTCAGACTTTTACAGTTCCAGCATCAGTAAAGAATAATAAGATTTTTAAACATTGGTATGAAAACAGTTTAGACAATCCATTTAGTACGCTTGTAAAGTCAGATGCTTACATTGAACTAGACACTATACTATTTCGCTCTGGAAAGATACAATTAGAAAGTTGCTCGATTGAAAACAACCGACCACAAAATTATAGCATTACTTTTATCGGGGTGCTCGGAAGTTTAAAGGATAAATTCGCAGGCTTAATGCTTAAAGATTTAGATAGTAATTATTATGACTTTACGTATAGTGCAACAGATGTAAAAGACAAAGTAACTACGACTGCAACAAGTGCGGATGTAATGTTTCCTTTGATTAGTTCACAAAGATATTGGACTTTTGGAAGTGGTATAGAAAATATTAACAACGCTTCGACACCTATACGTTACAACGAATTATTCCCTGCTATTCGATTACGTGCGGTTTTTGATATGATTGACCGTGATAGTAAATTTAATTTAAATTTTAACGGTGCGTTTTTAAGTGATCCAAGATTTACGAACGCTTATTTATATTTGAAAAATGCTGAATTGTTTAAACCAATACCTACAGAAAGTTTAATTACTTGGGACACGGCCGATGCTTCAACACCTGGATTCATAATGAATTTGGCAGACGATTCTTTTACAGGAGACGGATTAAGTTACCCAGCATTTGTTAGTGCTACATTAAAAATAACAGTTTCAGGAAGTGGAGTAGTTTACAATATTCACGTTTATAAAAATGGTGCTCAAATATTTAAGCAAATATTGACATCTACAAATAGTAATGTAGATGTTAATATAGTTGGAGGTTCTGGAACTATAAACTCAACGGATATTTATACCGTTAAAATATCTAGTTTGATTGCAATTACATTTGATGCACGTATTGAATTTAGATTAAATTTTGGTATGTCATCAAGTAATAGTTATGCAGACAAATCACCTCAAACTTATTCAAATAATAATTTACCAATTAAAAACTATTTCCCAGAAATAAAAATAGAGGATTTTTTTAGTGGTATTCTAAAAATGTTTAATCTAACGTGCTATTCAGAGGATGGAATTAACTTTACAGTTGAGCAGTTAGAAAGTTACTATAATAATGGTACAATTAGAGACATTACTAAGTACGTAAAGTCAGATAATATCAATTTAACACGGGTAAAAACGTTTAAAAAGATAAATTTTGAATACGAAAAGTCTGAAAGTTTGGTAAATATTGGCTTTCTTTCTGCAAATGGCGTTGAATATGGCTCACTTTTATACAATACAAACAACGATGGCGAGGAATATGGTATAAAATTACCCTTTGAGGACTTGAATTTTAACAATTTACAGGATAAATTACAGGTAGGATTTGCCTTGAAAAGCGATTTACAGAAATATATTCCTAAACCTGTGATACTTTATGACTATAATCCTACT
>JACMPO010000164.1 GCA_014377455.1 Flavobacterium sp. | reverse complement strand
TTTAAATCGCCAATAGAAATTCCTTCGTTAGCTTTTAGAATTTCGATGATGTGTTTTTCATCAGCGCTGAGTTCTATTTGTTTTTTCTCAGGTCGCATTTGCGGGAAAAATAATACTTCTTGAATAGAAGAATTGTTTGTTAAAAACATAATCAGTCTATCCATCCCAATTCCTAATCCAGATGTAGGTGGCATTCCATATTCTAATGCTCGTAAAAAATCTTCATCTATTGTCCCATTTGCCTCGTCATCACCTTTTTCGGCAAGAGCCATTTGAGCTTCAAATCGCTGGCGTTGGTCAATTGGATCATTTAATTCGGAGTATGCATTTGCAATTTCTTTTCCACAAACCATTAGTTCAAAACGTTCGGTAAGTTCGGGATTAGTTCGATGTTCTTTGCACAAAGGTGACATCTCTTTAGGATAATCGATAATAAAGGTAGGTTGAATAAAATTTCCTTCACATTTTGCTCCAAAAATTTCATCAATCAATTTTCCTTTCCCCATAGTCTCATTTACTTCAATGTGCATTGATTTTGCTACCTCAAATAGTTCTGCTTCTGTTTTCCCAGATATATCAAAACCAGTAAATTTTTTGATGGCATCGGTCATCGTAATTCTGTCGTATGGTGCCTTAAAGTTTATTTTATGATCACCATAAGTAACTTCGGTACCTTCATTTACTGCTATTGCACAATGTTCAAGTAAATTTTCGGTCATTTCCATCATCCAATTGTAGTCTTTATAAGCAACATAAATTTCCATTGCAGTAAATTCTGGATTGTGAGTTCGATCCATACCTTCATTTCTGAAATTTTTCGAAAATTCGTAAACGCCATCAAATCCACCTACAATTAATCTTTTTAAATACAATTCATTTGCAATTCTCATGTAAAGTGGCATGTCTAAGCTATTATGATGCGTCACAAAAGGTCTAGCTGCAGCACCACCAGCAATAGGTTGCAAAACTGGGGTTTCTACTTCCATATAACCTGCATTGTTAAAAAAATTTCGCATTGCTGTAAAAAGTTTGTTCCTTTTGACGAAAACCTCTTTAACTTTTGGATTTACAACTAAGTCTACATATCGCATTCTATATCGCAATTCGGCATCATTAAAAGCATCATAAACTTTACCATCTTCATCAGTTTTAGGTAAAGGTAACGGACGTAAAGTTTTACTCAAAAAAGTATATTTATCGACTCGAACACACTGTGCACCAACTTTTGTTGTAAAAAGTTCACCTTCTATTCCTATAAAATCACCTAAATCGGTAAGTTTTTTAAAAACCTGATTGTACATCGTTTTATCTTCACCTAAGCAAAGCATATCACGGTTTAAATACAACTGAATTCTTCCCTCACTATCTTGCAATTCAGCAAAACAAGCCTTGCCTTGATCACGAACGCTCATTAATCGTCCTGCTAAAATAACGTTCTTACCTTCTTCAAAATTTGCTTTTACCTGCTTTGAAGTACTGTTAACAGGAAATAAATCTGCCGGATAAGGATTAATTCCAAGTTCGCGTAGTGATGCTAATTTGTCTCTTCTAATGATTTCTTGTTCTGAAAGTTGCATATTTTTTATATAAGTGCACAAATGTAAGTATTTGTTTAAAAGTTTAAAACATTAAAAGTTTAAAATTTAGTCACATTTGGCAGCAAATGGCTTGGTCTTTATTAATAAACCATTTTCCCGCTTTTCGTTTCAATATCCCGAAAAAAATCGGGATGATTTTCACTACAATCAGGGCTAAAAAATAATTTACAAGCCTACTTTTAAAGTTTGTAAATTTGCAATTTAAAGATAATTTTTAATGAACAAAATAATTCAGTTACACGATTTAGGCAACAAAGACTTTAAGGAAACTTGGGATTATCAAGAACAATTATTCAAACAAGTTATAGATTTAAAAATTCAAAATAGAAGAGACAATACAAATATAGAAACTCCAAATTTCTTTCTTTTTGTTGAGCATCCTCATGTATATACCTTAGGAAAAAGTGGTGATATATCTAATTTACTGCTTTCCCAGCATCAATTGGAAACTAAAGGAGCAACTTTTTATAAAATTAATCGCGGTGGAGATATTACCTATCATGGTCCTGGACAAATTGTAGGTTATCCACTACTAGATTTAGAAAATTTTTTTACCGACATTCACAAATACTTACGATTCCTAGAAGAAGTTATCATCTTGACATTAGCCGAGTACAATATAATAGGACAAAGAAGCAATGGAGAAACTGGGGTTTGGCTGGATGTGGGAACTCCATTTGCTAGAAAAATTTGTGCAATGGGAGTTAAAGCTTCACGTTGGGTCACGATGCATGGATTTGCTTTTAATGTTAATTCAAATATGGAATATTTTGAAAATATAGTACCATGCGGGATAAAAGATAAAGCAGTTACTTCATTAAACATTGAACTTGGCGTAGAAAAAATTGACGAAATAGAAATAAAGAAGAGAATTATAAAGCATTTCTCAAAACTATTTGAAGCAAATTTTATTCATTATAATAAACAGTCATTAACAAATAATTAATCTGGAAGTAATCTAAAAGTCAATCGGTGGTATTTACAAACTCCGTATTTTCTAATCGCTTCCCTATGTTCTTTGGTAGGGTAACCTTTATTTTGTTTCCAATTGTACATCGGAAATTCATCGTGTAGTAAATTCATATATTCATCTCTAAAAGTTTTAGCCAAAACTGATGCTGCGGCAATACTCATATATTTAGAATCTCCTTTAATTATCGTGCTGTAAGGAATATTGTTAAGTGGTTTAAACTTGTTTCCGTCTACTATAATAAATTCAGGAGTAGGATTTAACTTCACAATACTTTTTTGCATCGCTAAAATTGACGCATTTAAAATATTTATTTCATCTATTTTGTCATGATTAACATGAGACACTGCAAAAGAAATTGCTTTTTCCATTATCATTGGTTTTAAATTTTCTCTAATTTTTTCAGATAACAGTTTAGAATCATTTAATAATGGGAGTTCAAAATCATCTGGAAGTATAATAGCGGCAGCAGTAACAGGTCCAGCCAAACAGCCACGACCAGCTTCGTCAGTACCACATTCTAGACCTAACTTTGAAAATCTTAAACTTAACATAAAATTAATTTTGATAAAAATACATTTTTTAACGCAACCTTTTGAATAAATTGGCGTCTATATGATGTGTTGCAACCACAATGTTAGTAAACGTCCCAAAAATTTTAACAAAAATAAATCGTAATATTCCGAAGTATTATTTGTTTAATTAAGAAATTATTAAGAAGTTTGCGGAATAACTAACTCAAATAAAAATAATATGAGATCGAAGTTCAAATGGATTTTTACGCTTTTAATAGCGTTATCAATGCAGTTTTCGTTTGCACAGGAGAAAACTGTAAGTGGTGTAGTATCTGATGCTACTGGACCTATTCCTGGTGCTAACGTTGTTGTTAAAGGGACAAAGCGTGGTACACAAACAGATGTAGATGGAAAATATTCCATCAAAGCAAAACAAGGAGAAACATTGGTATATTCTT
>JACMPO010000021.1 GCA_014377455.1 Flavobacterium sp. | reverse complement strand
TGGTAATCCCTAATCCATTATCATTTTACCCTGATGAAAGTGCTGCTTTACAAAATAAAACCGTTATTGCAGTAGGAAAACAAGGCATTCAAAAAGGTTATGACAGATTGCTGGACTCTTGGAAAATAGTTCATGAAAAAAATCCAGATTGGCATTTGAAAATATTTGGTTCTTTCGATGCATCTCAGAAATTAGAATCACAAGCAAAAGATTTAAATATTGACAGTACAGTTCATTTTTTTGAACCCGTAAAAAATATTGAAAAACAGTTTCTCGAGTCATCCATTTTTGTATTTTCTTCACGCTTTGAAGGTTTCGGAATGGTTTTGATAGAAGCAATGGCTTGTGGCGTTCCTTGTATTTCTTTCGATTGTCCTTGTGGTCCAAGTGAAATAATAAACGATTTAGAAGATGGATTTTTAGTTCCAAACGGAAACATAAAACTATTTGCATCCAAAATAAATCAGCTCATAGCACAACAAGATTTAAGATTAAAAATGGGTAAAAACGCAAAAGAAAATGTAAAACGTTACTTACCCAAAAAAATAATACCACAGTGGGATTTACTTTTTAAGAGTTTGTCAAAAGGTTCAAAAGTTCAAAGTTTAAAAAGGTTTAAAGTTTAAAGGTTAAAATGGTTTAAAAGTTTATAAATTTTAAAGTTTAAAAAAGGTTTAAAGTTTAAAGGTTAAAATGGTTTAAATTCACAATTCACAATTTATAATTCACAATTCATAATTTATAATTCATAATGAAAATAGTTTTCAGTACCGATCAAATTTACCTTCATGGAGGAATCGAAAAAGTAATGGCGCTAAAAGCTAATTATTTTGCCGATGTTTTGAATTATGAAGTAACTATTTTAACAACCGAACAAAATCATAAAAAACCGTGTTATCCCTTAAGTTCCAAAGTAAATTTGATAGATATTGAAATAAATTACAATCGAAAAAAAAGTTATTTTCATTATTCTAATCTTGCTAAAATACCAAATCATTTTAAAAAGTGGAATGCAGTTTTAAAACAAATCAAGCCCGATGGTTTGATTTCTTGCAATTATGCCTTCGATTTTTATTGGATTCCCTTTTTTAAATTGGATGTTAAAAAGTACAAAGAATACCATTCTTCTGGATATTTTGAATCATTAGATAAAAGCAATGCTGGTTTTATAAAAAAAATGAGATACAAACTCAATGATTTCATTGCTTCCAAATACACTAGCAACATCATTTTAAATCCGGACGAAAAAATATATTATCCCTATAAAAATCTAACCGTTATTCCAAACCCAATTGATGAAACGCCTTTAACAGCGAATTTAGAAAATAAAACAATTATTGCTGCAGGCAGAATCGCATCGGTTAAAGGGTTTGATGTTTTAATTAAAACGTGGCAACTTGTTGCTCAAAAAGAACCCTTGTGGCAACTTCATATTTATGGTCAAGGGGAGCCAGATTATATCAAAATGTTGCAACAACTAATTGACAATTTCCAACTTACAAATCAAGTTTTTATAAAACCAGCTACTAATAATTTATTAGAAGTTTTATCGCAACATTCCATTTATGTAATGTCGTCAAATACGGAATGTTTTCCTATGGTTTTACTAGAATCGTTAGCTGTTGGATTGCCAATAATTTCTTTTGATTGTCCTACTGGTCCACGAAATATTATTACAGATAATGAAGATGGCTTTTTGGTCGAAAATCAAAATTGTGCATCATTAGCTGAAAAAATTGTATTTTTGATTCAAAATAAAACGTCCAGAAAGGCAATGGGAATCAAAGCAAAGACAAATAGTCTTCGATTTAGCACTCCAAAAGTAATGCAATTATGGCAAAATTTATTTGACAGTCAGAACTTAAAAAATTAAAATTTGAATCCCTTTATTCCCATTTCTTACTATGTTCCAGTGTATTACGCTGTACTGTTGCTCATAGTATTTATGGTTTTTTTTCAAGGTCTTTCGGGAGATTTGCAGTCGAGGGTAAACTTAAAGAGCAAAAGCTTTATTGGAGTTTTATTACTCATTTTTGTGATATTTTATATGGGTTTACGACCTGTGAATTATCGTTTTGGTGACATGGTTATTTATAATATTCAGTTTAAGGAATTTATTCATGGCAGAAAACCTAAATATATCAAAGACGTCCTTTTTGAATATTTTATGTACAACTACACAAAAATTGGAACTTCTGCATCGTTCTTTTTCATCTGTGTTTTGCTTTATGTTTTGCCCTTATTTGCCTTTTGCAAAAAAGTATTTAAAGATTATTGGTTTTATGCTTTTTTGATGTTAATAATTTCTTATTCTTTCTGGTCCTATGGCACTAACGGTATTCGAAATGGTATTGCAACTAGTTTATTTTTATTTGCCATTTCGCGCGATTCTAAAATAGCAATGTATAGTATTTTTTTCGTTACTTTTTTCATTCACAAATCGTTATTTATGCCAATTACGGCTTACATAATTACATTATTTTATAATAAACCCAATAGTTATTTCAAGTTTTGGCTAATAGCCATTCCGCTATCGTTGGCATTAGGAACACTTTTTTCAAATTTCTTTTTAAAGTTAGGAATTTTTGAAGATAAAAGTGTTAATGCTTATATTGGAGAGTTCAGCAAACTGAACGAGAATGTAGTTTTACGTGTTGGTTTTCGTTGGGATTTTCTTCTTTATAGTGCTTCGGGCGTTTATGCTGCTTATTATTATATTATCAAGAAAAAATTTGTTGATCCATACTATTTTCAAATATTAAATATATATCTGATGGTAAATGGGTTTTGGATTTTGGTAATTCGGGCAAATTTCTCAAACCGATTTGCTTATTTGTCCTGGTTTATGCTTGGAGTCGTGATTGTTTATCCGCTATTAAAAAGTCAGTTATTTAAGTACCAACATCGTGTAACAGGATTTATTATTCTGATTTATTTTTCGTTTACCTATTTTATGAATGTAATTTTGGTTTCTAAATAAATCTATTGCCATGAAAATTATTAAAGTCATTATGGATGCAGGATGTAATATGCATTATGCTGCCTTTTATATTGATGGTATTCGCAAAAAATATGAAAAAAAAACAGTATTTAGTTTTAATGAGTTCCAGCAATTTGTTGATAAAAACCGATGTTTTTTATTTAAAATTATTACTGAAAAAGCAACTTTTAATGTTGTAATTGATTTTCATGACCCAAGAGATATTGATTCTGATATGTTACTTTGGTCAGATGTTTACGCAAAAATTAATTTCCATAAACAGATAAGTAAGGATTTTTTATTAAAATCACTTGATGGAAATTTGGAACTGTTAAATGAAAATTTTCCGAAAATTATCTCCATTGCACCGAGTTTTGGAATACGAGTTTTTAATCTCAGTGAAACGTTACAGCATTTGTTTTTTATTTTACGAAATCAAAAAACAAAAGTAGCTCAAGAGTTTAAAAAAGTTATTCTCGATAATCTTAGAATGTATATTAAAAGGGTACCAATTTCCAATTATTTTTATGTCGCATCTTCAAAGAAACAAATCTTTATGATGGCTTCCATTTGGCATAAAACCACCTCGTTTGTAAATTTAGCTCGTGCAAATTTTATTCGAGCGTGCCAAGCAAATCCCAATATAAAGTTTGAAGGCGGATTTGTAGCTATTGGATATGAATGCGATTATATTCCCGATTTAGAAAAGCTAAAAACAGGGACAAAAAAAATGAATTTGCTAACCTATATTTGTAAAACACAACAATCATTATTGGTTTTTAATACACCTTCGGTAGAATACTGTCACGGTTGGAAAATAGGCGAATATTTGTGTTTAGGAAAGGCAATTATATCAACTGCATTATCAAATGAACTACCGTTTCCGCTTGAACATGGAAAAAACATTCATTTTGTAGAAAATAATGAAGACGATATCCAAAAAGCTATTCAGTATTTTATTGATAATCCAGCTTACGTGCAACAACTGGAGCATGGTGCTTTACAATATTGGGAACAGTATTGTAAGCCCGATAAAGTGATTGAACTTATCGTTGCTAAACTAGTTCAAAACTAGATTTTATTTTACCAATTAATGAAAACATTAACCGTTTTTACGCCAACTTTTAACCGTGCCTATTGCTTGGGAATTTGTTATGAAAGCCTTGTGAAACAAACATCACACGATTTCGAATGGTTAATTATAGATGATGGATCTACCGATGAAACTAAATCTTTAGTACAATCGTGGATAAATGAAAATAAAATTGAAATAAAATATCATTTTAAACCAAATGGTGGTATGCATACAGGTCATAATGTGGCTCATAAATTAATTGAAACCGAACTAAATGTATGCATCGATTCGGATGATTTTATGCCAAATGATTCGGTTGAGAAAATTATTTCGCTGTGGCGAAAATACGGTTCAAATTCATATGCAGGGCTTGTAGGTCTTGACGCAACAACAGATGGAAAAATAATTGGCGTACCTTTTCCAACTGATTTAAAAGAATGTACCTATGCAGAACTGCAACCTAAATACAAAATTACAGGAGATAAAAAATCAGTATACAGAACAGAAATCATAAAAAAATATGAAGAATATCCTTTTTTTGAAGGTGAGAAATTTGTACCACTTTATTTGCCAATTGTAATCGATAGAGATTATAAAGTGTTATGCTTCAACGAAGTTTTTTGTATTGTCGAATACCAAAACGACGGTTCGACCTTAAATATTTTCAAACAATATGTCAAAAATCCGAAAGGGTTTGCGCAACAGAGAAAAATTTTAATGGAATATGTACCGTTTCAATCGGTGAAATTCCGAAATGCAATTCATTACGTTTCCAGTAGTTTGCTATCACAAAATTGGAATTTCATTAGTGAGTCTCCTCAAAAATTACTGACTATTCTAGCAATTTTACCTGGAATATTGTTATACTTTTATGTAAAATATAGAAACAGAAAATAATTTATTTTACCAAAAATCAACGGGTACAGTTCCAATGGTAAACAATCCAAATTAAATGAAAATTACAATTTTATATTTAGGACGTCTTGGTGCAGGGCCAGTTTATACCCTAGAAATGGCAAAAGCACTGGCTGAAAATAATTCTATACAGCTCGTATTATCTGAAACTATTGAAAATAAAAAGGTGTGGGAATCTACTTTTAGTAATTATAAAAATGTAAGCCTCCAGTATTTCAAAACATATACTGATAAAAAAAGTTTTACTTTAAATTCTTTAAATTATAAAAATTATTATCACATCATTATGCAAATAAAGCAATTTAATCCAGATGGAATTTATGCTTCGTTTGTGCACCTTTGGAGTCCAGTTTTATATTTATTTTTAAGAAAATACATTATATTTTCCACTATTCACGATCTTAAAACGCATGTTGGCGAAAGCAAAATTTTGTATCCTTTGTATTATTTAAGTATAAAACTGTCTGATAAACTCATTATTTTAAATAATAAAGACATTCCAAATGCTCAAAAACTTGGTTTCAAAAAAAATGATATTGCTGTAATTCCGCATGCGAGTTTCGGATATTATAAAAAACAAAATACTGATAGTTCCAAATTTTTAAAAAATTCAATTTTGTTTATTGGCAGGATTGAAAAGTATAAAGGAATTGGCTTGCTTTTGGATGCTTTTACTATTGTAAAAAAAGAGTTACCTAATTTAAAGTTAGTAATTGCTGGACAAGGTGATTTAAATCCCTATCAAAAACAAATTGCTGAAAACCAACAAAATTTACAAATTATTAATCAGTGGTTAACTGAAGATATTATTAGCGATTTAATTTTAAAATGCGATTTTGTGGTGCTTCCTTATATTGATGCAAGTCAGTCAGGAATAATTCCGTTAGCATATGGTTGTGAAAAAACAGTTGTTGCGACCAATGTTGGCGCATTAGCAGAACAGGTTCCAGAGCACGTAGGAATTTTAGTTGAGCCAGATTCAGAGGATATTGCGAGTGCAATTTTAAAATTATATAAATCAGATAATTTAATTTTTGAATTGGGAAAAAATGCCTTAAAATATTCCGAAACTGAGCTTTCTTGGGAAAAATCAGCACATTTGTTGGTTGAGTTTATGAAAAAATCAATTTAAAATTTTAGTATATTTAAACATATTTTGTTTGCAAATAGGACATTTCATTGTTCATTATTTCTATATTTGAAATAGATTTAGCTTTCTCTCATGAAAAAAATAATTCGTACAGCTACAGTTGCTCTTTCGCTAGATGTTTTGCTCAAAGGACAACTGTATTTTTTGAATCAGAAATATGAAATAATTGCAGTTTCTGGTAACGATAAAAGTTTGAAAGAAGTACATATTAGAGAAAAAGTACGCACAGTAGACCTTCCTTTTCAGAGACAAATTTCACCCTTAAAAGATTTTATTTCGCTACTAAAATTATATCGATTATTAAAAAAAGAAAAACCATCTCTAATACATTCTATAACCCCAAAAGCAGGATTGTTATCAATGATTGCTGGTTATTTTGCAAAAGTTCCTGTCAGAATGCACACTTTTACTGGTTTGATTTTTCCATCTAAAACTGGATTTTTAAAACAAATATTAATTGTGATGGATAAAATGTTGTGTCGTTTTGCAACGCATGTTTATCCAGAAGGTCAAGGCGTTAAAAACGATTTAATTCAATATAAAATCACCAATAAACCACTCCAAGTTCTTGCTTTTGGTAATGTGAACGGTGTAGATTTTAACTATTTTGACAGCAACTGTTTTAATGAAAATCAGAATTTAACTTTAAAACAATCATTGAAAATTGAAAACGATGATTTCGTATTTATTTTTGTAGGCAGAATAGTTAGTGATAAGGGAATTAACGAATTAGTTTTAGCATTTAAATCGTTTCAATCGGCATATCACAACACCAAATTACTACTAGTTGGGAATTTAGAAATGGAGTTGGATCCTATAAATAAAGAAACGCTTCACGAAATCCGAAATAACGATACCATCATCGATGTTGGCTATCAAAATGACATTCGCCCTTATCTTGCCATTGCAAATTGCCTCACGTTTCCCAGTTATCGCGAGGGATTTCCAAATGTTGTGATTCAAGCTTGTGCTATGAATTTACCCTGCATTGTGAGCGATATAAATGGATGTAACGAAATAATTACAGATAAACATAACGGAATTATTATCCCTGTTAAAAATGAAAATGCTATTTTTGATGCTATGAAAACTCTTTTTCTGAATAAGAATTTATATAATTCGTTACAGCTAAATGCCCGTCAAAGCGTGGTTTCACGTTATAGTCAAGGCATAGTTTGGAGTGCATTAGAAGAAGAATATGAAAGATTGTTAGTACATGTATAAGATTTTTTTTAAACCAGTTGCCGATTTTTTTGCCAGTTTAATAGGACTAATTTTATTGTCACCAATTTTTACTTTAGTAACCATTATGCTAAGTATTGCTAATAATGGGAAACCTTTTTTTGTTCAATTACGACCAGGAAAAAACCTAAAAGTTTTTAAAATAGTGAAGTTTAAAACAATGAATGATAAAAAAGACGCTTCTGGAAATTTACTTTCGGATGCAGCTCGATTAACAAAAATTGGAACTTTTGTTAGAAAAACTTCGTTGGACGAAATGCCTCAATTATGGAACGTTTTAAAAGGAGATATGAGTTTGATCGGTCCAAGACCATTGCTAACACATTATGTTCATTTATACTCAGATTTTCAAAATAGACGACATGAAGTAAAACCAGGAATTACAGGTTTAGCTCAAGTTAATGGAAGGAATGCCATTTCATGGGACGAAAAATTTAAATTTGATGTTCAGTATGTCGATACGATTTCATTTGCTTTAGATGTAAAAATATTTTTTAAAACAATTTTAAAAGTGATCAAAAGTGATGGAATATCAGCTGCAAATGAAGCTACAATAGAACCTTTTAATGGAAAATAAAATAATTTTATACGGAGCAAGTGGGCATGCAAAAGTTATTGTAGATGCATTGCAAACTAGCAATATAGCTATTCAAACTATTATTGATGACAATCCAAAAACAAAAAGTTTACTTGGAATAGAAATTGTCAAAACCAGTGATTTTAATTTTGTTTTGTTTGATAATGTTATAATTTCTATTGGAAATAATAAAGTTCGAAAAAAAATAGCTTCAAAATATAAGGTTAATTATGCAATGGCAATTCATCCAGCCACAGTAATTTCTGAATGTTCTGAAATTGGAAATGGAACTGTAGTTATGGCTGGAGCAATAATAAATCCTGAGGTGAAAATTGGAAATCACTGCATCATTAATACAGGAGCAATTTTAGAACATGACTGTTTTATTGATAATTTTGCTCATATTTCACCTGGTGTTTCATTGGCTGGCAATGTTAGTATTGGAGAAGGTTCTCACATTGGAATTGGCGCTACTGTAATTCAAGGAATTAAAATTGGAAAATGGACAACAATAGGAGCAGGAGCAGTGATTATAAGAGATGTTCCAGATTATGCAGTTGTTGTTGGTAATCCTGGAAAAATAATAAAATACAATCCAAAAGATGAATAATCCAAAAATTTGGTTATCCTCACCACACATGGGAGGAAACGAACAGAAGTTTATAAATGAAGCGTTTGAGTCTAACTGGGTGGCACCGTTGGGACCAAATGTTACTGGTTTTGAACAAGATTTAGAGCAATATATTGGTCAAAGTTCTCATGTAAGTGCTTTAAGTTCTGGAACTGCAGGGATTCATTTAGGATTGGTTTTACTCGATGTTAAAGCTGGCGATTATGTTATTTGCCAAAGCATGACTTTTTCAGCATCGGCAAACCCAATAGTTTACCAAGGAGCTATACCAGTTTTTGTAGATAGTGAAAAAGAAACTTGGAATATGTGCCCTAATGCTCTTGAAGACGCTATTAAAAATTGCATTGTAAAAAATAAGAAGCCCAAAGCCATTATTGCTGTGCATCTATATGGAATGCCATTTAAAGTAGACGAAATAAAAAGCATTGCTACAAAATATGAAATTCCAATTTTGGAAGACAGTGCCGAAGCACTTGGCAGTCATTACAAAGGGCAAAAATGTGGTACTTTTGGAGATATTGGGGTTTTGTCATTTAATGGAAACAAAATTATTACAACATCTGGTGGTGGAGCTATTGTTACAAAATCACTTGAACTTAAAAATAAAGCTATATTTTTAGCAACCCAAGCACGCGATAATGCGCCACATTATCAGCATAGCGAAATTGGGTATAATTACCGAATGAGTAATATTTGCGCAGGAATAGGACGTGGACAAATGGAGGTTTTGGATGATCATGTTGTAAAACGAAGAGGAATGCATGATTTTTATATGAATCTATTTAAAAAATTTGAAGGAATAGATGTATTTTCAGAACCTAATGCTGATTTTTTTTCCAATCATTGGTTAACGGCAATAACTGTAAATCCGACTAAAAATAATGGTAAAACCCGTGAAGATTTAAGATTATTTCTCGAAAAAGAAAATATAGAAAGTCGTCCACTATGGAAACCAATGCATTTACAACCCATTTTTAAAGATGCCCCATATTATGGAGGAACTATTTCTAGTCAATTATTTGAAGATGGCTTATGCTTACCATCAGGCTCAAATTTGACTGAAACTGAAAAACTTCGAATTGAAAATCAAATAAATTTATTTTAAGCTTTTTTTAACAACTTTTTTTAAACTAACTTTACTTAATTAATTAAATTAAAATTGAATCCAAATCAAAAAAGAAATTTAAAGTCAGAACTAGGCAACGTGTTTTCTGAAATTAGCTTAGGTTTTAATCTTAAGAATCTAGGTTATCTGCCTCGATGGTTGATATTATTTTTTGATATGGTAATCATCGTTGTCTCAGGTATTATCACATATTTGTTGTTTCAAGGTTTAAAACTTCAATACATACCTAAAGAGCATATTGCTTTTGGTGTTGTATTTTATTTATCAATAAATGTTTTCTTTTTTTGGTTGTACAGAACTTATTCAGGGATAATAAGACACTCTTCTTACATAGATGCTTTAAAACTTTTTTTTTCTCAATTTTCAACATTTGTAGTTCTTATAGTACTAAATTTTATTGTAATTATCTTAGATAAACAAAAAATTTATATGACTACAGGAGCATTTATAAATACAATACTTTCGTTTAGTTTTTTGTTTTTTTATAGAATAATTGTCAAACAATCTTTCGAGAAATTTTTTGGCGATTCAAATTTGATAAAAAAAACAAATGCAATTATTTATGGATCTGACGCAAATGCAACAGCAGTAGCAAATGCATTACTTGCTGAAAATCCACGAAGATTTAAATTGCTGGCGTTTATCGATAAAAATAATCAAAATACTACTAAACGAATATTGAATTTACCCATTCTACATTCAAAGAAAAGTATTGCTGTTCTAATGAGAAGCCTTAAAGCAGAGGCTTTGATAATAGCTGATAATAGTTTAACAAAAGATGAACGATTAGCTATAGTCGATGAATGTATAGATTATGGGTTTAAAGTTTTTACTATTCCTGTTGTATCTGATTGGGATGATCAAAAAGAAATTTCAAAAAACATCAAAAATTTTGAAATTCATGATTTATTAGAACGAAAACCAATTGTTTTAGATACAAATTCTATTTCAACTAAATTAAAAGGTAAAACCATTTTAGTTACTGGCGCCGCTGGATCTATAGGAAGTGAAATTGTAAGACAAGTAATAAATTTTTCGCCAAAAAAAATTATCATCTTAGATCAAGCAGAGACTCCTTTGCATACATTATCACTAGAAATTTTACAAATGGATAATACAGTAACTGTTAAAAACGTTATTGCGGATATTAGAAATTTTGAAATTTTAGAAAAAATATTTGAATTGCATAAGCCAAATGTAGTGTATCATGCTGCAGCTTATAAGCATGTTCCAATGATGGAAGAAAATCCTAGTCAAGCGATTTTTACCAATGTTTTAGGAACTAAAAATGTTGCCGATTTATCTCAAAAATATGAAGTAGAACGCTTTTTAATGATTTCAACCGATAAGGCTGTGAACCCAAGTAGTGTTATGGGTGCAAGCAAGCGAATAGCTGAAATGTATGTTCAATCAAAACATTATAAAAACAAAACCTTAAATCCAAATCAGTATACTAAGTTTATTACTACACGCTTTGGGAATGTTTTAGGATCTAACGGTTCTGTTGTGCCACTTTTCACAAAACAAATCCAAGAAGGCGGACCAATAACTATAACGCACCCGGAGATTATTAGATATTTTATGACCATCCCAGAGGCATGTCAACTCGTTTTAGAAGCTTGTTCTATGGGGAATGGTGGTGAGATTTATATTTTTGATATGGGAAAACCAGTAAGAATTATTGATTTAGCAAAAAAGATGATTCGACTGGCAGGATTTACTCCCGATAAGGATATAAAAATTAAAATAGTAGGCTTGCGTCCAGGTGAGAAACTCTACGAGGAGTTGTTAAATGATTCAGCTAAAAATTTAGCTACCCATCATGAAAAAATAATGATTGCAGAGGAAAAAAACGAG
This sequence comes from Flavobacterium sp., assembly GCA_014377455.1. Lineage (GTDB taxonomy): Bacteria > Bacteroidota > Bacteroidia > Flavobacteriales > Flavobacteriaceae > Flavobacterium. Next base: position 59,504 of record JACMPO010000021.1, on the reverse strand, counting down.
AAATTTGAAGTAATTTTAGATTCAATAAATGCTCTTGTACATCTTTCTAATGAGGGTAATAATGATCAAATAGTATCCAAAATGAAATGGCTAGTTCCAGAATTTAAAAGTTTAAATTCAGAATTTCAAACATTGGATATAGAAGTTAAAGAATATTATGTTTACACTAAATAGGTCAATATTTAAAACACTTTTGATATATTTGCCCCTTCTTAAAGATATGTAACAATTTTATGAAAAATTCCCAAGTATATATTTATATAATTTTTATTTTTATTTTATCTTCTTGTGTCCCAAAGAAAAGTATTATATATTTTCAAGGAAATCAAAACTTTGATAATCCATCTTCAAATTATGAGCCTTTGATACAAAATGACGATATGTTGTATATCAACATTTCATCTGATGAACCTATTGCTTCCGAGCCATTTAATTTAGAAAATCAAGCCACATCTGGTGCTGCAAATAATAGTTTTGCTATCCAAAAACAAACTTATTTAGTGGATAATTTTGGTAAAATTGATTTTCCTACACTAGGTTCAATTGATGTTGCTGGTTATTCTGTCAATAACTTAAAAAAATTATTGAAACAAAAATTGGCACTTTATTTTGTTAAAGAGCCAGTGATAAACATTAGAATAATGAACTTTAAAGTTTCCGTTTTAGGTGAGGTTACTAAGCCTGGAGTAATAAATGTTAATAGTGAGCGATTTACAATGCTTGAAGCTATTGCCCAAAGTGGCGATTTGACTTTATATGGCAAACGGAATAATATTTTAGTAATAAGAGATTTTCAAGGGATAAAAACTTATAATCGAGTAGATATTACAAAAGCCGATTTTGTAAACTCTCCATTTTATTATGTAGATCAAAATGATGTAATTTATGTAGAACCTAAGAAATCTAAAATCGATTCTACAGCCATCAGTTCAAATGTAGTGTCTATATTTTCAATTTTAGGATTTGGATTAACTGTTTTTTTAATTTTAAGAAAAGTATAAAATGTTAAATTCACTTCCTGTTACCGATTCTCCATCCAATGATTTTAGTCTTAAAGAACAATTATTCAATTATTTATATTATTGGAAATGGTTCTTGTTAAGCTTGTTAATCTGCATGACTACGGTATTTATCTACTTGCGATATTACATTACCGATTATGGAATTACGGCAACGGTTTTAATAAAAGATGAAAAAAAAGGTGGTTCTAGCGAGCTCTCTGCTTTTAGTGATTTAAATATCTTTTCTGGAAAAAGCAACGTTGATAATGAAATTGAAATTATAAAATCACGCAGTTTATCGCAGCATGCTGTTAGTGAACTTGGACTTGACATAAGCTATTTCAGCGAAGGCAGAGTTGTTTACAGAGAATTATATCAAACTTCCCCTGTGGAAATTGTTTTTACAAAAAAATCACCACGATATAATGCCATTGATTCCAGCTTTACAATTTCAGAAATTTCTGCAAAAAGTTTCGTATTGCTTGATTATAATGGTAAATCACCTACTGAATATAGATATAACCAATCTATTCATTCAAGTTTAGGAGATTTCATGGTCATTTTAAAGAGTAAATCAACCGAAAATATTACCGATGTTTTTGTTGTAAAATCTGAATTAGAGTCCAAAGCTCTTGATTTTTCTAGTAATCTTAATGTTACTGCTCAAGACAAAACAAATATTATTACCATAACTACTACAGATCCTATTTATAAAAGATCGATAAATTTTTTGAATGAATTAATAAGAATGTATAATAAAGATGCAATTGATGATCGAAATCAAGTTGCAGAAAACACAAAAGCATTTATAGATAAAGAGTTAGAATTAATTGCAAAGGAACTTGGTGGTATTGAAGATAAAGGAGAACAGTACAAGAAAAAAAATAGACTGACTGATTTGCCAATGGATGCCGAACTCGATTTAACAACTGCAACAGAATATGACAAATCTTTGAATAATATGGAAACCCAACTAAAGGTTGGAAAATACATGTTAGAAGCCGTTCAAGGTACAAAAGATGACGATTTAATTCCTACTAATATTATCAGTGGAACAGAAACTTCAGCCGAATATATTAAAGAATATAACGAATTAATTTTACAACGAAGAAAAATTTCAAATAGTGGAACTGCACAAAATCCACGAATTAAAACCATAGATGCACAACTACCAGCGATAAAACAAAATATCATTGAAAGTTTGTATAGTCGTCAAAATGATTTAAAAATAAATCGAGGCGATTTATCTGGTCAAAAAAATGTTTTTGAAGGCGAGATTTACAAGGCACCTACACACGAAAAAATATTTGGTGAAATAGCTAGACAAAAAGGAATAAAAGAAACACTCTATCTGTATTTACTACAAAAGCGAGAAGAGACTGCTATTTCACTTGCTGTAACGTCACCAAAAGCAAAAGTTATCGATAGTGCTTATTTAACAGGGCAAGTTTCTCCTAATAAACTTATTTTTTACTTAACTGCGTTCCTTCTGGGTTTGCTCATTCCTTTTGGAGTTATATACATCATGCAACTCTTAGACACTAAGATTAAAACAAGACAAGATGTTCAAGGAAAAGTAACTATTCCGTACCTTGGGGATTTGCCTAAGTCAGAAACTAGTAACGAAATAATTCAGCCAAATAGTCGTTCAAGCTCTGCAGAAGCTATTAGAATGATACGAACAAATTTAGAATTTGTATTATCAGAAGTAGTAAGTGATGCTTGTAAAACAATTTTTATAACTTCTTCAATCCCAAAAGAAGGGAAAACATTTTGCGCTATCAATTTAGCAACTACAATTGCTTTTTCTGGAAAAAGAGTTTTGATAGTAGGACTTGATATTAGAAATCCAAAATTAGATCAATACATTTCAATTCCATCAAAAGGAGTTACTAATTACTTATCTAAATCAGATCAATCAATTATGGATTATGTAGTGCCGATTAAAGATTTTACCAATTTTTTTGCACTTCCTTCTGGTGCAGTCCCGCCAAATCCTGTTGAATTATTAATGAGTAATAAAGTTAACACTATGTTTGACGAATTGAAAAGCCAGTTTGATTACATAATTGTAGATACAGCGCCAGTTAGTGTTGTTACCGACACACTATTAATTGCGAAAAATGCAAATGCAGTTGTTTATGTTGTTCGAGCAAATTATCTAGATAAAAGAATGTTAGATTTTGCCGAGTCATTATATGTTGATCAAAAGCTTCCTAATATGGCAATATTACTAAATGATACTGAACAAAAACGATCTTACGGTTATGGATATGGTTATGGATATGGATATGGCTACGGATATGGCTACGGATATGGTCAAGATTCTGTCAAACTAAAATGGTATGAAAAAATTCTAAATATTTTTTCTAAGAAAAAAGATTCTTAAAAATCAAATATCATATTGTTTTGAAAAATGTCATTTAATTTAAGATGATTTTTCAGAACAATTTTTTTTGATATAAAATCGATATGCTTTTGATGATGTACATCTGAACCTACAAAATTTATCATATTTTGTTGCAATAAATAATCCGCTATTTTAGAAATTTGAGGACCATAATACCCTGTTGTTGACAATAAATTTAATTGAAATAAACAACCAGCATTTTTAAGTTTTTTATATTCATTTAAATTGTTATGGTAAAAATTGTATCGCTCAGGATGAGCCAGAACTGGAATATATCCTGCTAATTGCAAATCAAAAATTATATCATACAATTGAATTGGAGCATTTAGGTATGACATTTCCACAAGAACATAGTCGTCTTTTAGAGTCAATAGTTTTTCGCTGTTTACCAATTTTAAAAAATTGATATCCATCATGTATTCGGCACCTGATTTTATTGGATTTAAAATATTAGAATCTAACAATTTTTTTTTGGTCTCATTTAAGGTTTGCTCTATAGTATTTCTAGAATTCTCCCATACAAATGTCATCACGTGAGGTGTTGTAACAAATTTTGCAAAACCAAGCTTATTTAGCTCAATTATCATGGCAATAGTGTCCTCAATATTTTTAGAACCGTCATCAATAGAAGGTAGTAAATGGGAATGAATATCGATATAATTTTGTGGAATTATATCTTTAAGCAATGGTGCTGATTTTTTGAATAAAAACAAAGTTTTTGTAATTTTTTACAAAGAAACAAATATTTATTAAAACTGCTTAATTCATTATTATAATTATAGTAAATTACTATATTTGTTTCCATTAAAATTCCAATAAATCCAAGTAAATACTGATTAGTATAATTTAATTTTACAATGAAAAACAGCTACGAATCAAACGATTGGGATTTAATAATTAAAGGACAAACCTCATTGTTAGATTTAAATTTTAAAGATGTTTGGCAATATAGAGATTTATTAATTTTATTTGTAAGGCGTGATTTTGTAAGTTTTTATAAACAGACCATTCTCGGACCTGTATGGTTTTTTATCCAGCCTATATTTACAACTATTGTTTTTTCATTTGTTTTTGGCAACTTAGCCGGAATAAGTACTGATGGTTTACCAAAATATCTTTTTTACTTAACAGGAATTACATCTTGGAATTATTTTTCAGATTGTTTGTCCAAAACTAGCACCGTTTTTAGAGATAACGCTAATATTTTTGGGAAAGTATATTTCCCTCGATTAATTATGCCACTAAGTATTGTGGTGAGTAACTTAGTTCGTTTTGGAGTGCAATTATCATTACTCATAACAATGATGGTTTATTTTTATTTTTTTCCAATTGCTAGAACTAGTTTCCACGTTACGTATGGTTTATTTTTATTTCCATTTTTAGTGGTATTAATGGCACTTTTGGGTTTGGGTTTGGGATTAATAATAACCGCTATGACCACAAAATACAGAGATTTAACTTTTTTAGTAACATTTGGAGTACAACTTTTAATGTATGCAACTCCCATAATTTACCCTTTAAGTTATGTTCGCGAAAAAGGGTATGGTAAATTTGTTGAATTAAACCCTATGTCTGGAATTATTGAAGCATTTCGGTATGCATTCCTCGGGAAAGGAGATTTTTCTGCTGGTACTTTAGGTTATTCAACTTTGGTTACTGTTATAATATTATTTATAGGAATTATTATTTATAATAAAACTGAGAAAAACTTTGTCGATACCATATAATGAGTAAAACAGCTATACTAGTCGAAAATGTTTCAAAAGCATACCAAATTGGTCAGATTGGTTCTGGAACTTTGTCCCGAGATGTCGACAGATTTTGGCAAACAAGAATATTGGGTAAAGAAGATCCTTTTTTAAAAATTGGAGAATCTAATGATCGCAGTACAAAAGGCGAAAGTGATATTGTATGGTCATTAAAAGACATTAATTTTGAAGTTAATCAAGGAGATTCACTAGGAATAATTGGCAAAAACGGTGCAGGAAAAAGTACCCTTTTAAAATTACTTTCTAGAGTTACAGGTCCAACAACTGGTGAAATTAAAGTTAAAGGTCGGATAGCAAGTTTGCTGGAAGTAGGTACAGGCTTTCATCCTGAACTTTCTGGAAGAGAAAATATTTACTTAAACGGTGCAATCCTTGGAATGCGAAAAAAAGAAATAACTAGAAAACTAGATGAAATCATTGCTTTTTCTGGAGTTGAACGTTACATCGATACTCCTGTGAAACGATATTCGTCTGGAATGTATGTAAGATTAGCTTTTGCAGTTGCGGCACATTTAGAAAGTGAAATCCTAATAGTTGATGAGGTTTTAGCTGTAGGAGATGCTGAATTCCAAAAAAAATGTCTCGGGAAAATGGGCGAAATTAGCAAAGGTGAAGGTCGTACCGTTTTATTTGTAAGCCATAATATGGCAGCTGTTAAAAGTTTGTGTAATAAAGGAATAGTTTTAAAAAATGGTTTAACTATTTTTAGTGGAGGTATTGATGATTCTGTGTCAAATTATTTAAATGAGAATAAAAACAATGAAACCTTGTCTTTTGTAAATACTTCTCAATCTAAAATTAATGGAATCGAATCAGTAAAAATATTAACCTCTCAAAATTTCATAAATCATGAAGATAACATAATAGTCGAGATTAAATTTTATAATGAAATCAATAACTGCAATGTTGGAGTTGCTATTTTGAACTCTACAAAAGTAAAAGTTTTCACAACTGTAAATACAATTAATTTGTCAACTAATAAGCTGTATTGTGAAATACCTGGAAATTTGTTACTTAAAGGAACTTATACCCTTGATGTTGCAACTTTTAAGGATGAACAAGTATTTGAATATATTAACGATGTTTGTTTTTTTCAAATTGTAGATTTAATAAATGATTATAAAATATACGGTAACACAATTGGTGATGTAAAAATAAATTGCAAATGGTATTTGAACTTATAAAAAGAATATCATTTATTTTATACAGACGCAAAAATATATTTTTGTCAAATAGCGTTAAAAAATATTCAAATGTACTACTTGACACTTCGGGTGGTGGAAGTATTGAAATTGGAAATAAAACTGAATTACTTTATGGAGTTGTCTTAATGACCTATGGCGGAAAAATTAAAATTGGAAAAAACTGTTCCATTAATCCTTACACAATTTTATATGGACATGGAGGTTTGACAATTGGTAATAATGTTTTAATTGCCGGACACACTATGATTATTCCAGCAAATCATAATTTTTCAAAACTAGAAATACCTATAAATGCGCAAGGAGAAAGTAGAAAAGGCATTACCATTAAAGATAATGTTTGGATTGGTTCCGGGTGTAAAATACTTGATGGTGTTACAATTGAGTCAGGTGCAATAATTGCCGCGGGGGCAGTTGTAACAAAAAATGTAGCAACAAATACAATTGTAGGTGGAATTCCAGCACAAATATTGAAAAACAGAATCTAAAATTCTTTGAAATGATACTTAAAAAGTTTAAAAAAATATATCGAATTTTAGTTCCATTAAATCTTACACCAAATGAAATATTTGAGAATAGACTGTACCAAAATCATTTAATTAAATCTGTTAAAAAAATAAATTTAGTTTATGAACTTGAACTTTTAAATGGTATAAATGTAGCAGTAAGAGATCATAAATTCAGTGATTTAGAAGTTTTTGAACAAATTTTCAATCAGGAAGAATATGCATTGATTTTAAAAATGTTTTTAACAAATAATTTCTTCTCAGAAGATAAAATTATTATCGATGCTGGGGCAAATGTGGGGTTTACAAGTGTCTACTTTTCACATTTTTTAACAAATGAAAAAATTTTTTGTGTTGAACCATCACCAGAAAATATTGAAATGTGTTCGAAAAATATTCAGTATTTAAAAAATTTTAAAAACATAATCTTATATCCTAACGCGTTAAGCGAAAAGCCCGATATGAATTATGAGATAGATAGAAATTTTCGGGACAAAAAAGATTGGTCTATAACAACTAGTTACGCAACGGAAGGATCAATAAAAGGAATATCTATTGGCGAAATCATTTCTCAAAATAGCCTTAACCATATATCTTTATTAAAAATAGATATTGAAGGAGCTGAACGTTTTATTTTTAAAGCAGAAAACGATTTATCTTTTCTGAAAATTACAGAAATTATAGCATTAGAAATTCATGACGAATTTGATATCCGTACTTCTATTACAAATTTGCTGGTTGAACATGATTTTCTCGTAATTGAATCTGGTGAATTAACAATTGGAATTAATAAATTGAAATTTAATAAGTAGTTAGATGAGCAATTTATATTTTTCGATGATTATTTGTTGTTATAACAGTTCGACTAAATTGCCAAAGACGTTACAACACATTTCTAATTTAAATCTTACTCCCGATTTTAAAGTGGAGATAATTTTGGTTGATAACAACTCAATTGATAATACAGCGGCAATTGCGCTCCAAATTTGGAATGAATTACAATCAGATTTAAAATTTAAAATAACATTTGAGCCCAAACCTGGTTTGTCATTCGCTAGAAATAAAGGAGTTCAAGAAAGTCAAGGAAATTATGTATTGTTTTGTGACGATGATAACTGGCTTGACGAAGATTATCTTATTAATGCTAATACTATTTTAAATACTGATTCAAAAATTGGTATGCTCGGCGGCATTGGATATGAAGTTTCAAATATAAACTTTCCAGATTGGTTTAAAAATGAAAAATTAACGTATGCTGTAGGACCACAAAATAACGTTGATGGTGATATTTCAAAAATTAAAGGCTATGTGTATGGTGCTGGTGCAATCGTAAAAAAAGAATTATTAGAACTATTACAATTTATTGGATTTGAAAATGTATTGACAGATAGAGTTAAAAGAAATACAGTTACTGGCGGAGGCGATAACGAAATTGGATATGCAATTGTACTTCTAGGTTACAAAATTTACTACTCAGAGAACTTAAAATTCAAACATTTTATTACAAAAGATCGATTGACAATTAAATATCTCTTAAAATTTAAAAAAGGTTTAATTTACACTGCCGTCGCTTGTAATACATACGAAAGATATATTTTTTTTAACGACATGCAATTCCAACCTTTGCAATTTAAGTACATTTATCTTTCAAAATTATTTAAAACTATCATAAAATATATATTTGGGAAATTAAGTTACTATGAGTACATCACTAGAAGTTTGAATTTCTACAACTTAATAATTAAATCATTATTTTATTCAAAGGATGATTATAAAATTTATCAAAAAACAAAAAGTAATATTTTAAAAATAAACAGTTACAAAAATACAGCAGCTTAAAATGAATTCATTAGTTTCAATTATTATTCCAACATTTAATAGGGCTCATTTAATAAGTGAAACGCTAGATAGTATCGTTAATCAAACTTATTCAAATTGGGAATGTATCATTGTTGATGATGGGAGTACCGATAATAGTTTTGAAATAATAAATACTTATATAAAAAAAGATTCCAGATTTAAATTATTTCCAAGACCTAAAAGCAAAATTAAGGGAGCAAATTCTTGTAGAAATTATGGATTTTCTAAATGTACTGGAGAATATGTAAAATGGTTTGATAGTGATGATATAATGCTTCCTAATTTTTTAGCTTCACAACTTTCAGTTATAGAGAGTAATAATAAACTTGATTTTTGCGTTTCTTTATCTGAAACTTTTATAGAAGGAACCAATACAAGATTTGTAAACAAAGCAAATAGAATTATTTCAAAAAACAATATCTCTAATTATCTATTCAAAAATCACTATTTTCTTACAGGAGCACCTCTGTGGAAGAGAAATTTTTTGATATCTTTTGATTATTTGTTTGATGAAAACTTAACTAATAGCGATGAAACAGATTTTCATTTTAGAGTAATTTTAAAAAAGCCAATCTATATTTATACAGATGATGTCTTGTATCTAGTTAGAAGAGGAAATGAAAGTGTAACCCAAAGTCCGAGTAATAATTTTAATTCGTTAAATTCAAAATTTGTATTTTTTGATAAAGTTTATAAGCAAATAAAAACTTTAGAATTTCAAGATAAAAAGTTAGTTATAATATATATTCTCTCTAGGCAATTATCAATTATTTATCAAATAGTAGCTTTGAAAGGAAGATTATTTACAGTCAAAAAATATTTTTGTAAGGTTATACATTTGCTAATTATTTCAAATTTAAGTTTATTTAGAAAATGTAAAATTTTTATAGGATTATTATTTATTCTTTTTTTAAAAAAAGGATTTAATTTGATAAACTTAAAATTAGGGATACGAGAAAATATAGAAAATTAAATGCGAATAGGATTTAACCCACATAAAGATAAACTAGAAACTTCCTCTGATTATTTTCATCAGATTATAGTTCCCGTTTATATTCCAAATTTTGAGGGATACTTTAAAGATTCGTTTAAAATTTTACAGCTATGCTTAGAATCTATTTTTAAAACTTCGCATTCTCAAACATTTATTACCATTGTAAATAATGGAAGTTGTGTTGAAATAAAAAATTATCTCGACCAATTATTGATTCAAAAAAGAATTCACGAGTTGATTCACACGCAAAATATTGGCAAATTAAATGCTATTTTAAAAGGTTTGTATGGTTCTAATTTTAAATTAGTAACCATTACTGATGCTGATGTTTTATTTTTAAATAACTGGCAAAAAGAAACTTATACTGTTTTTGAAAATTTTCCAAAAGCTGGCGTTATTTGTCCAACACCTTCATCAAAATCTTTACGTACCTATACATCAACTATTTACTGGGATTTATTTTTCTCTAACAAATTAAAATTTCAACCTGTGAAAAATCCAGAAGCACTTTTGAAATTTGCAGAAAGTATAGATTATGAAAATTTTTATAATCAATTTCAATTACAAAAAATTTTTACAGTAAATGCTCCAAATTGTAAAGCAGTAGTAGGAGCAGGTCATTTTGTTTCAACTTATAAAACAGAGATTTTTAATGACATAAATATCCGATTTTCAAATTATAAACTTGGTGGCGATAGTGAAGGTAAATTTCTAGATGAACCTGTGGTAAAACTAGGTTTATGGCGGCTTTCAACTTATGATAATTTTGCTTATCATTTGGGAAATGTACAAGAAGATTGGATGGACAAACAGCTAAATTTGTTAGCGTCAGAGCAAAACAGTTATAATTTTGAAAGTAACTATTTCAAAAAGCATTCAAAAATTTCTAATTTTATAGTGAATAAAATTTTCTCCAAATTTATCTTAAATAAAAAAATATTCAAACAATTTATAGTTTGGAAAGGTCTTCCTAAAGATGCTGTAAATAAATATTTGTAACTCTAAATTAAATGCAAAACTCGTTGACTATTTTATATGTTTACAAAGATAAAGACCGTTCTCGAGTGAGTAAATCTTTGTTGTCATTGCAAAATCAAACTAATGTAGATTTTAACGTTTTGTTCATCGATTTTGGTTCTAACACTACTTTTTCTGAACAAATTCAATCTGAATTAAAGAATTTTGATTTTGTTAAATATCAATATTCATATCATCAAAACAAACCGTGGTCTCGGGCAAAAGCAATCAATATTGGATTAAAATTAGTAGAGACAGAATATGTTTTTGTCGCTGATATTGACATGATTTTTAAAGAAAATTTTGTTTCCACATTGCATGCCATTAAAAGTCCCACAAAATCAATTTATTTCAAAGTTGGATTTTTAAATCAAGCAGCATCTGAAAAAGATACTTCATTTGAAAATTATAAAATAAGTTTTGAAAGTCAGGCTGGTGCTCAAGGTTTGTCTTTATTTCCTACTCAAGCTTTAAAGGACATTCATGGATTTGACGAATTTTTGCATTTTTGGGGTGCAGAAGATGAAGATATCCATAACCGGTTAAAAACTTTTGGATTGGAAGAAATTTTTTATAATCAAGAAGTTTTAATGGTGCATCAGTGGCACGAAATTTATCGCAAAGCAGAAAGTTCAAAACTATCGTGCGATTTGCGCATCAATGCAATTTCTAAAATAAATCAAGCAAGATTAATATATAATAAAGTCAATTTACGAACCATAGTAAATAAAAAATGGGGTGAAATTAGAACTAAACATGATTTTGAAACTTTAAATAACCATTCTGAAACAATCAAAATAATCATCAAAAAAGAAAATATTGATCACTTTTTGTTTTCTGAATTGCCAAGCATTCAAAACCAAATAATTTCGGTTGAATTCATTGAAGATCAAGATAAAAATTCGTTAAAACGACTTGCGAAAAAATGGCTTAAAAAATCGGTTCCACAATATTATTCGCTTAAAGAAGTAAATGATGCGGTTTTGCTTCATATAATTTCGTTTTATCACAATTATAATTACTTTTATAAAGTTTCTGAAGATAAAAAATCGATAAAATTTCGAATTCAAAAATAATTTAAGTAACTCATTTTAAATTAATGTCAAAAGTAATTTTAATTTCACAAGTGCCTCTGCCTTATTCCCATATAGGAAGTTGGACAACGCTTTATAAAAATTATTTTGCATCCAATCATAAAATAGACTTTTTAATTTGTAAACAGCCTGAATATTATTTTGATAATGTTAAATATGGCATTGTGAAATCAACTTTTAAGTTGAAAATAGAAAAAAGAGTTTCAAAAAATAAGTATGTCATTTATTTAAATGAATTAAAAAAAATACTTGTTGAGAATAGTGAAGAAAAATTCATAATTCAAGTAATAGATAATCACGGATTAGTAGAGCCTTTGAACAATTTTCTTATAAAGTTTAATTTACGAAAACGGTGTTATTTGCAATTTTTTTATCACGGTTTCACTCCTTTTCATGAAAATTTTCATGGACGGTTTTTTTATGAAGCTGTCGATGAAATGATTGTTTTAACAAACGATTCGTATCTTGCACATAAGAATTATTATACTATTTTACCTTGTAGATTTTCAGTTTTGCACAACGGTATTGATACCAATAAATTTTTTAAAATTTCAGAATCAGAAAAACAGAAATTAAAATCAGAATTAGGATTTAAGGCTAAAAAAATATTTGTGTGGTGTTCACAGGATCGACCCAAAAAAGGATTAAATCTTATTTTAGATGCTTGGAAACGAATTTATCTACAACATAGTGATTGTGAACTTTTAGTTATTGGTGCTGAGAAAAAAGCAACAAGTGAAGGAGTTCATTATTTAGGAAAAATCCCAAACGATGATTTGCCAAAATATTTTCAGATTTCAGATGTTTATCTTTTCCCAGTTTTATGGCACGAAGGTTTTGGATTGTCATTAATTGAGGCTTTGCATTGTGGCAATTATTGCATTGCATCAGCAATTGGAGGTGTTCCCGAAGTTTTGCAGTATGGAAAGTTGGGAAAATTAATTGAAAATCCTCATTTTATTCAATCGTGGAGTGATGCTATTGAAGATTATCTAAGCAACAATACAACACTTTTTGAAGTTCCAAAAAATTTATATTCGACTCAAAGTTGGTGTCAAGGAATGAATGTAATTATTGAAAATGCTAAATTTAATTTATCATGACAATTGCTGTAATTCCTGCACGCGGCGGTTCTAAAAGATTAGTTAATAAAAATTGTTTGCCATTAGGTAACATGCCACTTCTGGTGCATAGTATATTATATGCAAAAGCAAATTCAAATTGTATTGATGCCGTTTACGTTTCAACAGACGATTCAGAAATTAAAAAAATTGCTACAGAATATGGTGCAATTGTAATTGATAGGCCAAGTGCAATTTCTGGCGATTTAGAACCCACGATTACGGCGGTACAACATGTTTTGCAATCTATAAATCATAAAGTAGAAAATGTTGTACTACTTCAAGCCACAAATCCTTTAAGACCTGATGCTTTATTAAGTGATTGTTTTGAAATTTTTTCAGAATTCAATTGTGAAAGTTTGTTTACAGTTTCTAGAAATCATCATAAACTTGGAACAATCAAAAACAATATTTTTGTGCCAAGCAATTATAAAATTGGACAGCGAAGTCAAGACTTGAAACCACTTTATTATGAAAACGGATTAATTTATATTGCTAAATCAGAAGCAATAATGAAGGGAAATCTTATTTCAGAAAAATCATTTCCCTACAGATTAAATCATATTTTTGCAACGGTTGATATTGATACTCAGGAAGATTTAGATTATGCAAATTATCTATATCAAAAAAATATAACAACACTTTAAATCAAAACATGAATCCATATATAGAAATTGCTGGGCGAAAAATAGGAGCCGATTTTCCACCTCTTGTTATAGCTGAAATTGGAATTAACCATGAAGGTTCTTTGCAGGTTGCAAAGCAAATGGTAGATGTCGCAAAACGAGCTGGTGTTGAGGTTGTAAAACATCAAACCCATATTGTTGCAGATGAAATGAGTGGCGCAGCAAAGAAAGTTATTCCAGGAAATGCTACAGTATCTATTTACGAAATAATGGAACGGTGTTCGTTAAACGAAAGTGAGGAACTGGAGCTTAAAAATTATGTTGAAAGTTTGGGAATGATATTTATTTCAACGCCTTTTTCGAGGGCTGCTGCCGATAGATTGAAAAATTTTGATATTCCCGCCTATAAAATTGGTTCTGGCGAATGCAACAATTATCCTTTATTAGAACATATTTGCAGTTTTGGAAAACCTATAATTTTAAGCACCGGAATGAATACTATTGAGAGTGTTCAAAAAGCAGTTGCCATTTTCAAAAAAAACAACATTCCTTTTGCACTTTTGCACACAACAAACTTATATCCTACACCAATACACTTGGTACGTTTTGGCGCAATGATGCAGTTGCACAAAGCTTTTCCAAATACTGTTTTTGGACTATCTGACCATACTTTAAATAACAATGCTTGTTTAGGTGCTGTGGCTTTAGGCGCAAGTATTTTAGAGCGTCATTTTACAGATACATTGCATCGAACTGGACCAGATATAGTGTGTAGTATGGATGAAAAAGCGTGTAGTGACCTTATAATATCTTCTAATGAAATTTGGCAAATGCGCGGCGGAATTAAAGAACCAGCTCAAGAAGAGCAAGTTACTATTGATTTTGCTTTTGCAACAGTTTGTTCCATAAAAGAAATTAAAGTAGGAGAAATTTTGACCAAAGAAAATATTTGGGTCAAACGTCCTGGAACAGGAAAAATACTGGCGGAACATTACAACACTTTATTGGGGAAAGTAACGACTCGAGCTATAGCTAATGATGAACAATTAGATTTTACAGACTTTAAAAACGCATAAATATGGAAAAATTATATGACCTAAATAAAAAATTTGAGTATGAAAACGGATTTTATGCAACAGCAGATCCATCGCGTTTTAGTAAATTTATAACTCATTTGGAATTTTTTAAGCAAACAGCAACTGTTCGTGGCGAAATTGTTGAGTTTGGTATATTTAAAGGAAATTCCTTTTTCAGATGGATCAAATTTAGAGATTTATTGGAGCAAACTAACAGTCGAAAAGTAATTGGTTTTGACATATTTGGAGATTTTCCAGAGGCAAATTTTGAACAAGATAAAGATAAAAGAGATGCATTTGTTACTGAAACAAATGGTGGAAAAAGTATTTCCTATTCAGAGATTAATGAACTTTTAGAAGCACAAGGTTTAAATAAAAATGTTGACATTATAAAAGGTGATATTCTGGTGACTTTGAATGATTATTTAGAAAAAAATCCGCATTTAAAAATTTCACTTTTACATATTGATGTAGATTTATACGAACCTTCAAAACTTATTTTAGAAAAATTATATGATAAAGTTACAACTGGTGGTATCATAATTTTTGACGATTATGGCGCTTTTGCAGGAACTAACAAAGCGGTTGATGATTTTTTTAATAATAAAGCATCCATAAAAAAGTTGCCTTTTTCTCACGCAATTTCCTATATCGTAAAGTAGAAATGAAAAAAATTCTTTTCCTTACAGGAACTCGAGCCGATTTTGGGAAAATAAAATCGTTAATTTCAGTTTTAGATACGCACAAAAATTTTGAAGTTTTTGTTTTCGTTACTGGAATGCATCTTCAAAAAGAGTACGGTTATACTGTAATTGAAATAGAAAATTGTAAATTTAAAAACGTACATACGTTTGAAAATCATACTCACGAAACTACTATGGATTTAACGTTAGCAAAAACCATTGAAGGTTTTTCGAGTTATTGTAAAACCATTTCTCCAGATTTAATTGTAGTTCACGGTGATCGAGTTGAAACTTTAGCTGGAGCAATTGTAGGATCGTTAAATAATATTTTGGTTGCTCATATCGAAGGTGGCGAAATTTCGGGCACAGTCGATGAGTTAATTCGTCATAGCGTTTCTAAGCTGAGTCATATTCATTTTGTTTCCAATAAAGAAGCTGGAAAGCGTTTATTGCAAATGGGTGAAATGGAATCAACAATATTTACAATAGGTTCGCCAGATATTGACATCATGTTTTCTAATGTTTTACCCACTTTAGAAACTGTAAAAAAGTACTACCAAATAGATTTTGACAAGTTTGGTATTGTGATGTTTCATCCCGTAACTACTGAGGTTAATGAAATGAAGCAATACACAACAAATTTTGTTGAAGCGTTGCTTAGTGATAATAAAAACTACATTGTGATTTATCCAAATAACGATTTGGGGAGTAAATATATTATAGATAGTTATCAAAAATTAAAAAATAATACTCGATTTAGAATTTTTCCATCCTTGCGATTTGAATATTTTTTAACTTTACTTAAAAATGCTCAATTTATAATTGGTAATAGTAGCGCTGGCATTCGAGAAGCACCTTATTATGGAATTCCTATCATTAACATCGGAACCCGACAACTCAATAGAGCAGTTCATGCAGATATAATTAATGTGGATTACAGCAATGAAGAAATTGCAAAAGCCTTACAAAATATTACGAATCATCAAGTGCAAAAAACCGATACTGATTTTGGTTCGGGTAATAGTGCGTCACTTTTTTTAGAAACATTATTGGATGCAAATTTGTGGGAAATTAATCATCAAAAACAGTTTTTAGGATTGGATTAAAATTAAATTAGTTTAAAGTTGATGTTATAATTGTTTCATAATTTTTTACTTCAAAAATAAACATTGATATTTGACATTTAATAAGTAGCAAATGCTTACGGTTAGTAATTATCATTATATCAGGACAAATTTTGATTCTAAATTTCCAAGTATCTTTGGGATTACTCCAGCTAATTTTAAAAAGCAGTTACTCCTTTTTAAAAAAATGGGAATTTTAATTTCAATCCACGATGTAAGTGAAAATACGCAAAGTATCTTAGAATCTAAAGAAAATTACTATTTAATAAATTTTGACGATGGATTAAAAGAACAAATTGATTTAGCTTTACCAATCCTAGACGAACTCCAAATTCCAGCTTTGTTTTTTGCAAATTCTATTAATTTTGAGCAAAAAAAAGTCAGTACAGTTCACAAAATTCACCTTATTAGCTCGATAATTGATTCCAATATTATTCTGAAATCGATTCAAAATGAATTTTCAATTCAATCTGATAAAAATGATAGAAATAATGCGCTTGCAACGTGTAGATTTGATACTAAAGAAGACGGTTTATTGAAATATATATTAAATTTTAAACTGAATTTGGAACAACAAGAATTAGTTATAAATACATTATTTAACAATCACTTTGATGAACAACAAGTTTTGAATGAGCTCTACATGTCTCAAAGCGATTTGAAGTATTTAGCTTCTAAAAATTATTTAGGAAGTCACAATCACAGTCATTTTCCACTAGGAACGCTAAACGAAACTGAGATTTTATTTGAATTAACAAATTCTAAAAATTATTTTGAAAATTTGACAAATTCAAAGATTCATAACGTCTCTTATCCCTACGGAACAGAAAAAGCAGTAACTCCATTAGTTGCCGAATTGGCAGTAAAAAGTGGTTATAAATTAGGATTTACAACTAAAGTTGGTGATAATACTGGTTCCGAAAATTTATTGGAATTAAAGCGATTTGATTGTAATGATTTAGTAGGCGGAAAAAACTATAAAGGATGATAACACGCGAAGCAACAATTGCTGACTGGAGCAAATTAGAAACTTTTTTCAAGATTATTTACCGTAACAATCATCCATTGCATTCTCAAGTTTTTTGGGAATGGCAGTATGGAGATGCAAAATTTGGCAGATCATTTATAAGTTTAAACGAAAATGAAGAAATCGTTGGGCATGTTGGAGCAAATTTTCAGGGAGGAATTGCTTGGATTATCAATGTATATTTAACTGAAGAATGCAGAGGCAAAGGCATATTGTCAAGATTATATGCTTTAGCACGAAACTATTTCCCACTTGGCGCTACCGCTGCAAACGAAGCTGGTTTAGGATTGTACCGAAATATGAGATGGATTAGATACCACGATTTAGTTCGGTATGTAAAAATAAATCCAAATTGTAATGATAAAAGTTTTGATGCTGTATGTAGTAAAATAGAAATAAAATTAACTCCTAAATATAAAATTGATAATAATGAACTTAAGCATTATTTTAATCAACCATCGCTAAAAGGAATTGTTTTACGCGATGAATCAGCAGCGGTAAGTCAAGAAATTGTAGGAGGTTTGCGTATCATAAGTTTTCAAAATTGTAAAGAATTGGAAGATCAAGCGTGGGAAATAGGGTATAATTGGATAGATTACATTACTTCATGGAATGATTTACAGATAAAAGATTTAGAAAAAAATAATTGGGTTTTAGATTATAAATCTGTTGTTCCCTGGCGATTAAATCCAGTTGAAGAAAACAAATTTTGTGACATTACTTTTTTATCAGAAGAACCTTTGGATAAGGATTTCATTGTAAAGAGATATTTTTCCGATCACGGTCGTATAGGAAGTTTATAAATTTAAAAATGAACACTAAAAAAATATTTATTTTATTGCCCGACGGAATTGGATTACGCAACTTTGCTTATTCAAAATTTGTGCCTATTGGTGAAGAATTAGGTTTTAAAAGCGTTTTTTGGAACAGTACTCCTTTTGATCTGTCTTCCTTGGGATTTAATGAAATTAAAATCAATAATCCCAAAACACAATGGTTTACAGATGTTTTAAAAAATGCTAGAAAGCATATCGAACTAAATTTATTTATTGAAAAAGAAAACGATAAAACGTATAATGGTTATCGATTCCCATTTGTTTCCAAAAATTTTAAAGGATTTGTCAAAAATACGTTAACCAAACTAGTAATTTATTTTAATTCTACGCCGCATGGATTAGAAAAAATTAGAGATCGTATAAAAAAACAAGAGCGAACGACTCAGTATTATACAACTTGTAAAGAAACTTTAAAAGCAGAAAAGCCAACAATAGTTTTTTGTACTAATCAGAGACCTGTAATTGCAATTGCTCCCATACTCGCAGCACAAGATTTAGAAATCCCAACAGCGACTTTTATTTTTTCTTGGGATAATTTGCCTAAAGCAACGATGGTTATCGAGACCGATTATTATTTTGTTTGGAGTGAATTAATGAAAAAGCAACTACTGTATTATTATCCTTATATAAATGAAAATCTAATTTTTATAACGGGAACGCCACAATTTGAAAATCATTTTGATGTTAATACCATTATTCCAAAAGATGTTTTTTTTAAAAAGTATAATTTAGATTTGAATAAAAAGTATGTGTGTTTTTCTGGAGACGATATCACTACTTCGCCAGATGATCCAAAGTATTTGGAAGATTTTGCCAATGCAATTACAACCTTAAATTCACAGGGTCACAACTTAGGCATAATTTTCAGAAAATGTCCTGTCGATTTTTCAGGTCGATATAATAAAGTGCTTAATAAATTCGCTTCTACAATAGTTGCTATTGATCCCGATTGGAAAAATACAAATTTTGCTTGGGATACCATTTTGCCAACGCCAAATGATGTTTCTTTGCTATCAAATATCGCATTCCATTCAGAATTGGTTGTTAATTTAGGTTCATCGATGGTTTTTGATTTTGTGTCGTTTGGTAAACCTTGTGCTTATTTCAACTACAATCAATCTGAAATGATTGATAAACTTTGGAGTATTCATAAGTGTTATAAATATATTCATTTTAGATCGATGCCAACTAAGGAAGCAGTAGTTTGGTTAAATAATGCAAATGAGATAGCAACTAAAATTGAAAGTTTATTACAAAGCAATACTGCTGTTGTAGATGAAGCAAAAAATTGGTTTAAAGTTATCAATCAACATCCACCAGAACATGCTTCCATGCGAATTTGGGATGGAATTCAAAAAATAATTGCTCAATAAAATCATGCATATCGCTTTCCTAACACCAGAATATCCTCATGCAAATGTTACCGCAGCTGCAGGAATTGCAACGAGTATTAAAAACTTAGTTGATACTTTAGCGGAGACTGAAAACAAAATTTCTGTTTTTGTATATGGTCAAGAAAAAGATGAAATAATTATTGAAAATGAAGTTAACATTCATCTTATAAAGCAACAAAACTATATTGCTGGGACTTGGTATTTTTACAATAAAAAAGTTCAAAATTATATTAATAAAATAGTCGTTCAAGACAAAATTGACATAATAGAAGCTCCAGATTGGACTGGTTTTAGTGGTGTTATGAATTTTACTATCCCATTAATAATAAGATTTCATGGCAGTGATACTTATTTTTGTCATTTGGAAAATCGCAAACAAAAATTTAAGAATAATTTTTTTGAAAAATTAGCTATTAGTAAAGCAACAGCCTACATAGCACCTACTTTTTTTGCAGGTGAGTTATCTAAAAAACTTTTTAAAATTAAAAATAAAGAAATAAAAACAATTCATTATGGACTTCAATTGGATAAATTTTTAAACCCCAATCCGAATGATTATGCCCAAGGACAAATTTTATATATAGGGACTTTAATTCGGAAAAAAGGAGTTTTTGAGCTTCCATTTATTTTAAAAAATGTACTAAGTCAGCATTCAAATGCAAAACTGATTTTAATAGGAAGTGATGCCTCTGATTTACAAACAAACTCTAATTCTACTTGGAAAATTTTAAAAGAAGAATTTAAAAACATGGACGTAACTTATTTAGGAAAAATTCCCTATCATGAAGTCCAAGAACAGATAAAAAAAGCGCACGTATGTATTTTTCCTACTTTTGCTGAAACTCTAGGAATGGTTACTATAGAATCTATGGCAATGAATAAACCTGTTGTAAATAGCAATATTGGATGGGCAAATGAACTAATTGAAGATTCCAAAAGTGGCTATTTAGTACACCCCAAAAATCATACAGAGTTTGCAAACAAAATCATTAATTTGTTAAATGACAGAAATTTGACAAATTCCATAGGTACTGAGGCAAGAAAACGTGTTGAAACTACTTTTGATATTGTTCAAATTGCAAACCAAAACTTAGAATTTTACAAATCAATTTTAGATAAAAAATGATTTTAGTTTATCATAATACTATCAATGTTTGTAAAGTTGTTTCTACAAATAACATTATAATTCCTTTTAATTCTCTTAAAAATATTATTGAAGTAATGCAGAAATTAGCATTTGAGTATCCCGATCAAAAGATAGTTTGGTGCCATGAAACATTAGAACATCATTTAAATGTAGATGAAATTTCTTCTTCAAATTTAACCAACAATAGTTTGGTAAGTTTTAATCCTAGTAACGATAATTATCTTACTCATTCGGTAGGATATTTTGAAACCAGTCCATTTGTAAACATATTAAAAACAGTTACTTATACTACTTGGCAAATGAGTAGTTGTGTTGGATATGCCCATGCTTCAGTTTTTTTAGAATTAAAAGATGAAATTAAAAATTGTAAAGATTTTGATTATTATTTAACATCACTGGCAAAAATTTACATTCATTTGGGACTCTTTTGTTATTCTGAGCCAAAATTACTTCTTAAAAAAGACGAATTAAAAACTACAATAGTTCCAACGGCTTCTACCTTTACTATTTTCAAATTCATCAAACAACATTGCAAAAGCAGATGGGTTTTATTAGTATTGATTAATTTTATTGTTTACGAAAAACGTTATCCAATTTTCCCATTCTTATTTTCATTATTTTATAAAAAAAATTCAATTTCTGCTTATGTTCCTTCAAAATTAAATTTAATTAATTCAAATATTGATTTAAATAGTAATACCATAGATGTTTTAATTCCTACAATAGGAAGGAAAAAATATTTATATGACGTTTTGTTAGACTTGAAAAATCAGACTGTATTGCCAAAAAATGTAATAATTATTGAGCAAAATGGTGCTTTGAATTCGGTTACTGAATTAGATTATTTAAAAAATGAAATCTGGCCATTCACAATTAATCCTATTTTTACTAATACGCTCGGTGTTTGTAATGCTCGAAATCTTGGACTTAATGAAATAAAAAGTAAATGGGTTTTTTTAGCTGATGATGATATTCGATTTGAAAGTAATTTTTTAGAAAACTGTCTTCAAAATGTTATTCAATACAATGCAAAAGCCACAACTTTATCTTGTTTAAAAACAAATGAAAAAATACCTAATGTAAATCCAAGTCAGTGGGAAACATTTGGAAGTGGCTGTAGTTTTGTGCTTTCTGAAATTATTTATAATATAAGATTTAATATTGGTTTTGAGTTTGGATTTGGCGAGGATGCTGATTTTGGGAGAAAAATAAGAAATTCAGGACACGATATTATTTTTTTTCCAAAACCGATGATTTTACATCTTAAAGCTCCCATTGGTGGTTTTAGAACTCAATTTAAATTTGATTGGGACACTGATGTTTTTGCACCAAAACCTTCGCCAACAATGATGCTGTATAAAATATTACACGACACTAAACAAGAAACAAGAAGTTATAAAACGGTACTCTTTTTTAAATATTATAAAAAACAAGCTATTAAAAATCCTGTTAAATATTATAAAGTTTTTAAAAAACAATGGAATAATAGTGTCTTTTGGGCGAACAAATTAAACTTAAAATCAAACAATTTATGATTTTAAAACTAAAATAATATTTCCCGCAGTTAACTCTTCTACAGAGTATTTTTTATAATCTTCGTGAAATTGCAATTGGTGAAATAAATTATAATTTGATGAATTTTCAGATACTCTTTCATAAGATTTATGTAGGATTTCATAACCCAAACTAGTAAAAATTTCTATAAATTGAGGCAATCTCAGGCGATTGTGAAAATCATACTTTGTAGTTATTTTGTCCCATTCTTTTTGGCTGTATTTCAAAAAATCTTGTTGCGATATTGATTTGTCTCCATGTTGTCGTAAATCACTTGGCGATATAAAATGTATTATATAAGTTCCTTTCGCAAATTCGTTTTTAAACTTTTTATGCATTTCTATTATATCTTTTGTTTTCACATGAGATAAAACATATCTAGAAAAAACTAATGGTGTTTTAGGAAGTTCACAATTTATGACGTTATGAGACGGAAAATAAGATACTTGATCTGGTAAATTATAATTATTATTGGTTGATGTTATTATTGTTTCATTATAAATTTTAGAAAATATGCCATTAAATATTCCAATAGCTTTTTTGTTATAATGTGCATTTATATCGTAAGTAAATACTTTTTTTACTTTGCATTTATAGATAAAAAAATATGGAATAATAGGAAACCAACCCGAACCTATCTCAATAATCTCAATGTTTTTTAAATTTATGTTTAGTTCCCCACAAATAGAAATAACCTTGTTAATTGTATTTTCAGATTTTTCAATTTTTGATTCTGTGGAGGAACTATTGAATTTTTCTTGGATAATATGATAAATAGAATCCCCTAAAAAATCTGGCAATGTGGCTAAACTTTTAAATATAAAACTTTTTAAAGTGTGTTTCATGGCTTTTTAAAAAATTGAATTCTTAACAAAATCAACACTTCAAAGTTATAATATTATTTCAAAATCAAAATTATTTGTTTAAAAATAAAAAACTAAATTTGAAGCGCATTTACGGCATCAACTACAGGCTTCAAAATATCAAATGTTAAAAATATATACTGACTCTAATTTTTTAAATCCTAAAAATAGAAAAATTGTTTTTCCGTTGCTTTTTGACTTGCATTTTATTCCAAATGCTTCAAGTAATCATCTTTATAAAATTATTTCTAATATAAACGATGCAGATATTGTTATTGTTCCAGTAGATATTAATTATTTTTATTCAAATGAAAAAGATAAAATCTGGCTTAATAATTTTATAGATAATGCCCTTAGTTTAAAAAAAATTGTTTGGATTTATACCGCCGGCGATTATGGAATTACAATTGATAAAGATGTATACACCTTTAGAGCCTCGGGATTTGAAAGTAAATTAAATTATAAAACATTTATTTTACCTAGTTTTATTAACAATCCGTATGATGGTAAATTAGGAATTTCGTTTCAGCCAATTTTAAAAGACCCGAGGCCTACTATTGGTTTTGTTGGAAATGCAAATGGTTCGATTAAAAAATACATATCAGAATATGTACTTTATTTGAGATATTGTGCCAAACGATTTTTTAAAATTATTCATACTGATGCACAGTTTTTTTATCCGTCTAGTTGCAAACGTTATAATTTTTTAAAAAAACTGCAACATAATAAAGCTATTAAAACTAACTTTATTTTTCGAGATAAATATCGAGCTGGTGTAAAAAAGGAAAGCGAAAAAACAAAAACTACGTTAGAGTTTTATCAAAACATTCAAGATAATCCATATATATTTTGTTTAAGAGGTGCTGGTAATTTTTCAGTTCGATTTTACGAAACTTTAGCAATGGGAAGAATTCCAGTAGTGATAAAAAGTGATTTTAGGTTACCGATGCACGAACAAATTGACTGGAGTAAACATTGTTTGTTACTAGACAAGCTTAATTTTGAGTCAAAATTTATTGATTTTCATAATAACATTTCAAAGGAACATTTCATAAAAATGCAGTCGGATAATTTAATATTATGGAACGAATTTCTATCTAGAGAACCTTATTTTGAAAAAATACATACTATTTTCAAAAATAAAATTTTGAGAGGAGATGATTAATTCAATCAAAATAATTACAAGTGAAATCACTGAAAATCTTAATTTTTCATTCGTAAATAAAGCAAAATGTATTTTTAATTTTGAACAATTAAATTTAGATTATGGGAATAGTTTTACTTTTGAAATTAATTTTGACCTAACCATCTTAGAGTATAGAAATCACGATTATAATTGGGTTTCTACAAAATCAAATTATGTAGCAAATCAATTTTGTCCTAAAATTTTAAAACTTCAAAATGGTTTTTTTGTACAATCCAATATTACAGATGGAATTTGGGAAATTGACAAAAATAATAACAAACAATTATTATGGAAATTTAATCCACAACATGCCAATCCAATAACAAATTATCAAGGAATAAACAACACCAAGAGTGTTGAAAGTGCCATTCAAAAATTCCGTTTTCAACAATTTCCCGTTTTGTTATTCAGTCTGAAAAATGCAGTTGAATTTAGCAGATCTATTCATCCATTTAGCGCAGTAGCCGTTTTTACAGACCATTGTGATTTTGATACAGCCTTAAATTTAAAATTACAACGCGAATTTTTCAAAGAGCATGGTATTAAAATCACCAAAGGTTTTTTTTTAAATCATTTTTCTAAACGAGATGATAATGCTTCTTTTCAAAATGACTATAAAGAGTTGCTCAAATGGCAAAAAGAGGCTCATGAATTATGTTATCACTCGTTATCACAATCTATAAAATCTGTCGATGAAAGTTTAGATGATTTTTATACTTTAAATCCTCCATTATCTAACATAAAAACTTGGATAGATCATGGATATCAACCTTATAATCTTTCATTATATAAAAATAATAACATCGAAAATAAAGTTTTTGAAAGTAATTTAATTAATAAAAATATCAAAATTTTATGGAATTATATCGATTCGGGTACAGCTACAGTTGGAGTAATAAATCAACTTAATCCGCAGCAATTTTCACTTTCAAGTTTTTACAACGGAAGTTCAAATGAAAGTTTTATTACGAGAATTCAACTATTGATAAAAAATATTGTTTTTCATCATTATGGAAATGAAGTAATTATAAACAGATATAAAAAAACATCTACTCATTTTAAAAAATTAATTTACAACAAAAATATAAGTTCTTTTTTCACTTTTTCGAAAAATTTCGTACTCATCAGTTTTTCTATTATCAAAGTATTATTATTTTGGAGCAGACATAAAAATATCCCATTCAAACTTGCCAAATTTTCTCCGTTAGTTTTTAAACATACAATTTCTGAAAATGATTTTTATATATTTCAAACTTTAGAAATGCTTGACTTTAAAAAATCTTTAAAAAAGGAAAATATAGATTTGTTAATTCTAGAAAATGGCGTTTTTATTGCACATACTTATTTTTCTGTACCTTTAAAATATCATAGAGGAAAATTATTTAAAAGTGAGACATCCATTGATAGTGAAGTAAAACACAATTTTACATATTTAGGACAAAAAATAAAAAATAACGAAATTTGGAATCCCACATTAAGTGAATTAATAGATTATTGGTCTAAATTTGAAAAAATTATTTTAGACGTTAACCAAGTTGGTGAAATTGTTATAAAAAACAATGAAGATTTAGTTTTTAGAATAATTAATTAAAAAAAACTTATGAACTTTTCATTAATTATTTGCACTTTCAAAAGAGCTATTCCACTATTAACTTTGCTTGAATCCATTGAATTGCAAACTGTTTATCCAAACCAAATTTTGATAATTGATGGCTCTTCAGATGATGAAACTAGTTTAGCTTTAGTAAAAAATAATTATAAAAATCTAGAATACCATAAAGTCGATTCTACCAACAGAGGATTGACTAATCAACGTAATTTTGGAATTAATAAAGTGTCAGAAACAGCAACAATTGTTTGTTTTTTAGATGACGATACTGTTTTAGAAACTGATTATTTCGAACAAATTTTAGAAACTTATACTATTTTCCCTGATGCATTAGGAGTTGGAGGTTATATTAATAATGAAATACAATGGGAAACGGTAAAAAATGATTTTAAACCAAGTAGTAATGAGTTTTATTTCGACGGGTATAAACGAAAAGATGGAAGTCGATTTATTTTGAGGAAAAAATTAGGACTTGATTCAACTGTATCTCCTGGATTTTTACCTGAATTTTCTCATGGTCGAAGTATAAGTTTTTTGCCTCCTTCTGGCAAAATTTATAATGTGGAACAATTAATGGGAGGAGTTTCGTCGTTTCCTAAAAAGGTATTTGATAACTTCAAATTTTCTACTTTTTTTGAAGGTTATGGACTTTACGAAGATGCTGATTTTACTTTGAGACTTTCAAAGGCAGGAAAACTTTATGTAAACACTAATGCGAAGCTAGCACATTATCACAACGAATCTGGAAGACCAAATAAGTATAACTACGGTAAAATGGTAGTAAGAAATGGTTGGTATGTATGGAGAGTTAAATATCCAAAACCATCTTTAAATGCAATAGTAAAATGGCATTTAATAACGTTGTTACTTGCATTTATTAGATTATTCAATAGCTTAACTGATAAAAATAAAAAAGAAGCATTTACAGAATTTTTAGGTCGGATTGTTGGATGGTTTTCAATTATTTTTAGAAAACCTCAAATAAAATAAAAAGCATGAATTTTTGTATAATAACGCACGTTTTTCATACTAAAGAAAACCAAAAATTTTATGGGTATTCACCATATGTAAATGAGATGAATATTTGGATTAAACATGTTGATGATGTTACTGTTGTGGCTCCATTAACATCCAAAAAAAGTTCAACTTTAACTAGTTTTTATAATGCAAAACAACTTAAATTCATTGAAATAAAAAAGTTACATTTCAAGAATGTAAGATCTATTTTTTGGTCAATATTATATTTGCCCAGTGTTTGTTATCAAATTTTTATTGCAATGGAAAATGCAGATCATATCCATTTACGTTGTCCTGGAAATATTGGATTAATGGGATGTATAATTCAAATATTTTTCCCCAAAAAAATTAAAACAGCAAAATATGCAGGCAACTGGTACTCAAATTCTAATCAACCTATAAGTTATAGAATTCAAAAATGGATTTTGAGCAATACATTTTTGACCAAAAATATGCAAGTTTTGGTTTATGGAGAATGGGAAAATCAATCTCAAAATATCAAACCATTTTTTACGGCAACTTATTCTGAAAGTGAAAAAACCTGTATAGAACCTAGGTTGTTGAATAGTGAAATAAAGTTTATTTTTGTGGGTACTTTAACCGAAGGGAAACAGCCATTATTTGCTATAAAATTTGTAGAAAAATTACATTCGAAAGGTTATTTTTGCAAACTCTCAATTTATGGTGACGGAATTCAAAAGGATATATTATTGAGTTATGTACAAAATAATAATTTGTCCAATTATATAAAAATAGAAGGAAATATAGATAAAGAAAAATTAAAAGATATATACCAACAAAGCAATTTTTTAATTCTTCCTTCTAAAAGTGAAGGTTGGCCTAAAGTAATAGCCGAAGCAATGTTTTGGGGTTGTTTGCCCATCGCGACAAGTGTTTCTTGCATACCCAATATGTTAGATTATAATAAAAGGGGCGTTTTAATTTCAAATAATTTAGAGTTAGATTCCTTAATTGTAGAGAAATTAATTCAAGATAAAGAAGATTATATTTTGCGTTGTAAAAATGCAATAAATTGGTCTCGAGAATTTACAACTGACAAATTTGAGAGTGAAATAATTAAACTGATTAAAAAATGCGAATAGTACAAATTATTGATTCGCTAGCAATTGGTGGAGCAGAAAAAATGGCGGTAAACTATGCCAATTTACTTTCTAATAAAATTGAATTTTCAGGGATAGTAGCTACCAGAAAAGAAGGAAAACTAAAAGAAAAGATAAATAATAAGGTTCATTATTTATTTTTAGAAAGAAAAAACATTTTAGATTTTATTTCAATTTTAAGACTGACAAAGTATTGTAAAACTAATAAAATTGAATACCTCCAAGCGCACAGTAGTTCTTTTTTTACAGCATTTTTAGTTAAGATTTGTTTGCCTAAAATAAAAAT
Organism: Flavobacterium sp.; assembly: GCA_014377455.1. GTDB lineage: Bacteria > Bacteroidota > Bacteroidia > Flavobacteriales > Flavobacteriaceae > Flavobacterium. The sequence continues at coordinate 30,981 of JACMPO010000021.1, read as the reverse complement.
TATATGGCACGATCACAATGGATTAAGTGAATTTTTAAGTTCTCGGAAAACTTTAGCTCTAAAAATTGCTTCTTATTTTTTTGATGGAATTATAGTCGTTAATGATCAATTAAAAAGATGGGCTGAAAGCAAATTAAATTGTGAAAAAGTAATTTATTTACCAAATTTCACATCAATAATTGATAATCAAAAAAGTGAGACGAAATTATTTGGTAAACCAAAACAACAGATTTTATGTTTAGCAAACTTAAGATTTCAAAAAAATCATGAACTGTTAATTCAAGTCGCTTTACTATTAAAAAAAAGTCATCCTGATTGGACTTTTCATCTGGTTGGAAAAGATTTTAACGATAATTATTCAAATAATCTAAAGCAAAATATAATAACATTTAGCTTACATGAGAATGTTTATATTTATGGTTCGAAAATGGACACAAATTATATTATTTCACAATCTGAAATTTGTATTTTAACATCTCAATCTGAGGGTTTACCAATTTCACTTTTGGAATATGGGTTACATAAAAAACCCGTTGTTGTAACTAATGTTGGCGAAATCCCTTTGATTATACAAAATGGAATTAATGGTTTTATATGCCCAAATAAGGATTCAAATGTATTTTTTGAAAAACTTTCTGAACTTATATCAAGTAGTGAATTAAGAAATAATTTTGGACAAAATTTATATGAAACAATAATAAAAAATAATTCTGAAGAGGGAGTTATTACAAAATTTTTAAATTGGTTACAATAATTTCATAAATGCAATCTAAAGAAAAAAATTATTTATTTTTGATAATACTGCACTTTTTTATAGGTGTTTGTGTTTTTGCAATTCCCTTTTTTTCGAAGATATATTTTGTTTTAATTATAATAGGTAGTTTATATTTTATAGTAAAAACTCAAAATAAAAATAATGAAGTTCTTTATGTTGCTGCTTATATCGTTGGATCAGAGGTTTTGTTGCGGATGACAGATTCCAGCCCAATTTATGAATTTGGTAAGTATGGAGTTTTTTTTTCTGTATTATTTGGAATGTATTATAGCGGTATTTCCTCTAAAGCAATACCTTATTGGATTTTCTTACTTCTCCTAGTTCCTGGTGTTATAATTGGAACTCAAACACTAAATTTGACAACATTGGATATTAGAAAAACAATTATATTTAATATTTCGGGTCCAATTTGCTTAGGTTTTGCATCTTTATATTGTTTTAACAGAAGGGTTACAATTTCCGAATTGAGTAATATACTCTTAATGATTGGATTACCAGTTTTCTCCACTGCTATTTTTTTATTTTTTTCCACTCCTGATTTAAAAGAAGCTTTAAACGGTACAAATTCAAATTACGCTACCTCAGGTGGTTTTGGACCAAATCAAGTATCAACTATTCTGGGTTTAGGAATGTTTATCTTTTTTTCAAGAGTACTTTTAGCTTCAAAAACTAAATTATTTTTAGTTATAAATTTGAGTATTGCAATTTACATTGGGTTTCGAACGTTAATCACATTTTCAAGAGGAGGAATGCTTACTGGTGTTATAATGACAATAATTTTAATGTTTTTTTCATTTATTTATTCCACAAATCAAGGGAAAACAAAATTGAGATATTTGTTGTTTTTTTCAGTAATAATTTTTTCATCTCTTTGGATTTATACAGAGACAAAAACTGATGGATTAATAGGTAAACGATATGCAAACAAAGATGCTATTGGAAGAACTAAGGTCAGCAAATTTTCTGGAAGAGAAGACATTGCAGCTTCTGAAATAAAAGCTTTTTTAGAAAATCCATTTTTTGGAATTGGAGTGGCTAAAGGAACAGAATACCGATTAGAAGATCTTGGATTTGTTGTTGCCTCACATGATGAATTAACAAGAATGTTAGCAGAACACGGATCGTTTGGAGTTTTAGCACTACTAATTTTATTTTTTACACCCATTTTTTTTCTGTTAGATAATAAACAAAATATTTTTATTTTTTGTTTCTTAATTTTTTGGCTACTTACTATAAATCATGCTGCCATGCGAATAGCAGCATCAGCATTTGTATATAGTCTATCACTTTTAAAAGTAAATTTTAATGAAGAAGATGAAAAACCTATTATACATAGGTAACAAGTTAACCTCTCACGGAAATACTCAAACCTCTATTGATACATTGGGTAAATTTCTTGAAAATGAGGGATACACAATTTATTATGCTTCGACAAAAAAAAATAAAATTTTTAGATTATTAGATATGATTTTTGTTACTATTAAGTGTAGAAACAAAGTAAATTATGTTTTAATAGATACTTACAGTACTCAAAATTTTTGGTATGCTTTCATAATTAGTCAGTTGTGTAGATTATTAAATTTAAAGTATATTCCTAAACTTCATGGTGGAAATTTGCCTTTTCGATTAAAAAATAATCCTTTTACTTCTGAATTAATATTTAAATATGCCTACAAAATCACGGCTCCTTCAGGATATTTATTTGATGCATTTTCTATAAAATTTTCAAAAAATTTATTACACATCCCAAACTCAATACAAGTAGCTAACTATCCTTTTCTAAAAAATCGCTTGCAAGTGCCAAAGCTACTTTGGGTGAGATCATTTTCTAAAATTTATAACCCAAAAATGGCAATTGATGTTTTAGTAGTGCTAAAAAATGATTTTCCTGATGCTGAACTTTGCATGGTTGGACCCGATAAAGAAAATTTAATTGAGGATTGTAAACTATATGCATCGACAAAAAATGTAAAAGTAAATTTTACAGGAAAATTGTCTGCAGAAGAGTGGATTGCAATTTCAAGTGACTATTCTGTTTTTATTAACACTACACATTTTGATAATACTCCAGTAAGCGTTATTGAAGCAATGGCACTTGGAATGCCAGTCATTACCACAAATGTTGGCGGAATCCCTTTTCTCATCAATGATCGTAAAAATGGACTTTTAGTAAATGATGAAGATTATTTAAGTATGGCAAATTCAATAAAAGAATTATTAACAAATAATAATCTTTATGATTCTGTTTTAACGAATGCTCGTAAAACTAGTGAGGAATTTGACTGGAATATTATAAAAATGAAATGGTTTGAAATTTTAAAATAGACGTGTAAAAATGTTGTAAATTTGTGTTCTTGTTTCTATAGTATAATTTTAAATGAACAACAAAAATAAAATACATTTTGAAATTTCTGAGCGTAAAATTTTACTCAAAATTTTCGATATTTTATTAGTGCTTTTAACTTTATATTCTGTCAGCTCTATTTTTAATTTTAGTTATTTTAATTTTTCAGAATCAAACTATTCTTGGACAATTGTTTTGGCAATTTATATTAATATTTTTGGGTCAGTCTTTGAGATGTATAATTTGCAAATTGCAAGTAATCAATTTCAAATCATTAAAAGTATAATTTTAACTACTTCTACAACAGTACTGGTTTATCTACTAACGCCAATTTACACTCCTTTTTTACCAACAAATAGAATTCAAATAATTTTCTTTTTCTTTTCAATTTTCTTTACCTTGTTGCTGTGGAGAATTTTTTATGTTAAATTTCTTGCCTCACATCGTTTTGTAAAAAAAGCAGTGATAGTGTGTGATGTTGAGCAACTAACAGAATTAGTTAACAGTTTAGAAAGCGTTGATCCACATTATAAATTCACTGGATTTGTAAATTCTGATTCTGATAATACTTTAAAACTTAAATTAAACGGAATAAAAAACATCAGTCCAGATGAGTTAGAAAATTATGTGCGAAAAAATTCAATTTCTGAAATTGTTATAGCTTCTCAAAAAACGGATGGTATTACCGTTGTACTATACAACCAACTAATTCACTTACTAGAAAATGGATTTACAATTAGAGAATATACCCAACTTTACGAAAATATAACTCAAAGAATTCCAGTTCAATACGTTTCTCGGGATTTTTACAGATATTTCCCCTTCAGTAGAAACAATCAAAATAAATTATATCAATTAGTTACCCGAATCGTTGAAATTATTTTCTCAATGATAGGAATAGCGGTAGGCTTATTATTTTTCCCTTTAATTTTAATAGGAAATTTGCTAGGAAATAGAGGTAAATTATTTTACACTCAAGAACGAGTTGGTAAAAACGGTGAAATTTTTCAAATTTATAAATACCGCACCATGATAAAAAATGCAGAGGCAAATGGTGCTGTTTTTACTTCAAATAATGATAGCCGTATTACTTTTTTTGGAAGTTTTTTAAGAAAAACAAGAATGGACGAGTTTCCTCAATTTATTAATATTCTATTGGGAAACATGGCAATTATAGGTCCAAGACCTGAAAGACCAATTTTTGTAAACGAAATTGCAGAAGTAATGCCTTTTTATGAAACTCGACATATAATAAAACCAGGATTAACAGGCTGGGCACAAGTAAATTATTCTTATGGAGATTCTATTGAAGATAGTCTCGTGAAACTTCAGTACGATTTGTATTATATCAAACACAGAAGTATTTTTCTTGATATTAACATTATCATCAAAACATTTAGTACCATATTATTCTACAGAGGTCAATAATATTTTGGGTTTTAAATCTAATTTTTTTTATGAATATTCCAAGTATCAATAAACCACGTGTAGTTATAATAGGAGCAGGCTTTGCTGGACTTAGCTTGGCTAGAAAACTTAGAAATAAAAACCTGCAAGTAGTTTTAATTGATAAACATAATTATCACACTTTTCAACCTCTTTTATATCAAGTAGCAACTGGTGGTCTCGAGGCTGGCTCTATTGCTTATCCCATCAGAAAAGTGATTCAGGAATATAAAGATTTTTATTTCAGACTAACTTCTGTAAAAGAAATTGATACTAAAAATCAAAAAATAATTTCAGAAATCGGTGAATTATCGTACGATTATTTAGTTTTGGCGACAGGCTCTAAAACCAATTTTTTTGGAAACAAGGAAATCGAGCGAAATTCAATGTCCATGAAAACCATTCCGCAATCATTAAACATTAGAAGTTTAATTCTCGAAAATTTTGAGCAAGCTGTTTTACTTACAGACGAGATTGAAAAAAATAGTTTGATAAACTTTGTTTTAGTTGGTGGTGGTCCAACTGGAGTCGAACTTGCTGGTGCGCTTGCCGAAATGAAAAAAGCAATTCTACAAAAAGATTATCCCGACTTAGATATAGCTAAGATGCAGATTAATTTGGTGCAAAGTGGAGACAGAATTTTAAATACCATGTCTGAAAAATCATCGTCAGAAGCAGAAAAATTCCTAACAGATTTAGGTGTAAAAGTTTGGAAAAATGTACGTGTTACAAATTATGATGGTAAAACAATAACCACAAATTCCGATTTTAGTTTTGAAACTGCAACGGTAATTTGGACTGCTGGAGTTCAAGGTGCATTGGTATCTGGATTAGACCGTACTGCGATAATTGATAAAATTGAACGGATTAAAGTAAATCAATATAACCAAATTGATGGCTACCAAAACCTATTTGCTATTGGCGATATCTGTGTAATGGAAACGCTAAAATATCCGCAAGGTCATCCTATGATGGCACAACCTGCTTTGCAACAAGGTGATTTATTAGCAAAAAATTTAGTTTTACTTGTCAATAAAAAATCTATGAAACCATTTGAATATAATGATAAAGGTTCGATGGCAACTATTGGAAGAAATTTAGCAGTGGTCGATTTACCAAAATATCATTTCAGTGGCATCTTTGCGTGGTTTGTTTGGATGTTGGTACATCTATATTCGTTAATAGGATTCAAAAATAAAGCCGTAGTTTTTTTGAACTGGGTTTACAATTATATCCGTTTTGATCGTGAAGGACGTCTCATTATTAGACCTTTCAAAAAGAAAAGTTTTACCGCTTTTACCTCAGACGAAGTTTGATAATTTAGTTTTTTAGCACTTTAAAAACTTGATTTTTATCTTCGTTTTTAACTTCGATGTTATAAATTCCGTGAGCTAAATTTGAAAAATTTTGCGTTGAAATATACTTACCTTCATAAATAATCTTACCGTCCAAACTGTAAAGTTTATAAACATCTTTTTCATCAGGATTTGAAAAATTTATAAAACTGGTAAATGGATTTGGATAAACAGAGTTTTTAACTTTTTCTGAATTTACCGTGCTTAAAACATTACTAACAATTACAGGAATAGTAATGGTTCCTGAATAATTAGGATTTGAAACTGTTAGTGTAACCATATACGTTCCATTTGCACTGAAAATATGATTCGGATTTTCGAGTGTACTGGTGTTTGAAGTACCACTTGTAGGATCGTCAAAATTCCAACTATAAGTGGTCCCATTGGTACTTAAATTCTGAAAATAAACTGTTGCACCCGCAACGGGAGCTAACGGATTGTATGCAAATAAAGCGTTGACTTGAAAGTAAGTTAAATTATCAAGATATTGAACTTTACTCGTAATCCAGTTTCCAGAAGTATTATTTTGAGTAACAATTAAAACCGGATATTTTTTGCTAGCATCAAACCATTTTAGTTCTCGTGAAGTTCTTATTACTCTCGGAATTCCTATTCCTGCAACAGCAATGGTGTCATTTTCAACAAGATTTGTCGTCATTCGTAAAGCGTTATTAAATGTACCATAAGGAGTAGTTAAAGTTCCCCAGCCATCTACTAAATTTGTTCTTTGCACGGTCTTATTTTGATAATATAAACTCGGAATATTTGTAGTGTAAGATGCATTACCGGTACTTGTATTCCCATAATTTATTGGGAATTGGTAAACTATATCTGGACTAGAATACTGATTTGTAACAGGAACTACAAGACTGTTAAATCCAATTTTAAAAGAAGACGCAACTTCCTTAAGTTCAGTATTAGTTTTTTTATAATAATCGTTTGTATCAGATACTCCAACTGAAGTTCCCGCTGTCGAAAAATTATTTGAAGTGCCGTCAGTAGATGATAAATTGGTATTTCCAGGAATAAATATATAGGGAAATGTAAAAAAGTTAAAACCCGTTGAAGTTGGATTTCTAAATTGTAAGGTATTCTGAGAGTTTCCCGCTAGTGTACTAAAATCCCAACTAAAATTTGTTCCAGTTGTAGTGTAATCTAAAGTTAAATTAGAGGCATTTGTTAAGTATAATAAATCACCATTATTTGCATAATTTGATGATACATAAGTGCCTTGCCCATAAAATTTTATACTTAAAACCAATAAAACAAATAGTATTTTTTTCATAATTTCTACATTTAAAATGTTGTTTTGTTGTATTTATTTTTTCTATAATTTATTTTAATTTAACTTAATCTTTCATATTTTCAGAAGTTGTAACTAGTAGTAAATTTAGAAATATAAACTCAAATTTCTACTTAATTTACAAATTCTTGTTACAATAATAATTTAAAAGTAAATCTACAAATTTACTATAACTTTCAATGCCATCTTTTTGTTGATTTATTTTAAGAAACTGATCGTAAAAAGTATGAAAACCTTTATCGATAAAAGTGTCGTATTGTTTCCAAAAAACCTCACTTTGTTTGTAATTTTCTAAAATTCCTAAATTTATTTTTGACTTAAAAAAATTAAATTTCGATTCGTCTTTTAGAGCAATATTTTCCATACAATAATGAAGTGCTACAACATAAGCCGAATATTGAAAGTAAAGATCACTACTTTTTTTACAAGCTAAAAAGCCAATAAAATTACATTCGCTTTCACTTCCATATCCAATTTGATGTGCCATTTCGTGACAAATTACAAATGGAAAATCATACATTGGAATTTTGCTATTTACCTGAGCTTCATTTGTAAACGGGTTTAAATAGCCCGAAAACCCCATGTAAGTTAGCAATAAACTAAACAACGATTTTTTTTGACTTGGAATTTGATATTTTAAATAGGGATATTGTAATGACAAATTATTATAACCATTTTGAGAACTAGTAAAAATATCGTTTTGCGATGCTTTATTTTCAACTTTTACTGTTTTATTTTTAGTAATTTGATATTGAATATCATTTGATTTTGCAATTAATTTTTCGGTAAAATCATATAATTTTTCATCAGAATATTCTTTTGATATTTGCATTTTTTCAAAAAGTGGTTGTCTGTAATAATTCAGCGCCCACAACAAGTGAAATAAAAAATAGAATACTGAAAGAAAACTTAAAACAGAAAGTACTTTAGTTTTCCAACTTGATGTTCTGTATTTGTAAATGCAAAAAAGACTGTAGATTATTAAAATTAAATACAGCAAATCGCCAACTGAAAAAGGAATTTTACCAAAAATTGTTCTGGAGAATGATGCAATAATTAGGTAAAGTCCGTTGCTGTAAAATTGCTCAACTCTTTCGGGAAAATAAGCCACTATTTTCAGAAAAATAATCTGAAATAATAAAAATAGGGGTAACAAATAGTTGCGTTTCATCTAAAAAATAAAATGTAAATATAAATACATTTCAATTCAAATAGTAATTAAACTTTGTAACTTTGTTTTAACATATAAATGATATAAATTATAATGAGTCAAGAAATTAGAAATCTCGAGCCTAAGAATCTTTGGAATAAATTTGCCGATTTAAATGCTGTTCCGAGACCGTCAAAAAAAGAAGATAGAGTTATAGAATTCATGAAAAATTTCGGAACGAGTTTAGGATTAGAAACTTTCGAGGATGAAATTCGTAATGTTATCATTCGGAAACCTGCAACTGTAGGCATGGAAAACCGAAAATCTATTGTGCTTCAAGGACATTTAGATATGGTACATCAAAAAAACAATGATACTAATTTTGATTTTGACTCTCAAGGAATTGAAATGTATGTCGATGGCGATTGGGTTCGAGCTCGTGGTACAACCCTTGGAGCAGATAATGGACTTGGCGTAGCAATGATTATGGCAATTTTGGAGAGTAAAGATATTGCACATCCAGCTATTGAAGCACTTTTTACTGTAGATGAGGAAACTGGAATGACTGGTGCATTAAATTTAAAAGGCGGCATATTAAAAGGTGAAATACTTTTAAATATGGATACTGAGGAAGATGATGAAATCGACATTGGTTGTGCTGGTGGAATTGATGTTACTGCGACAAGAACTTATCTTCAAGAAGCAACTCCAAAAGAATCAATTGGCTACACAATTACTGTAAAAGGTTTAAATGGTGGACATTCGGGAATGGATATAAATAAAGGTCTTGGCAATGCAAATAAAATTATGAATCGGTTGTTGTACAATGGATTTGAAAATTTTGGACTTCAAATTTCAGAAATTTCTGGTGGAAGTTTACGAAATGCTATTCCTCGAGAAAGTGTTGCAAAAGTTGTGATTGCGTCTATGTATGACGAAACTTTTACATTTGATATCAATAAAATAATCAACGAAATAAAATCGGAATATAAAACGACCGAACCTAATTTAACCATAGAAATAACTGCTTCAGATTTGCCTGAAAAAGTAATGGAATTAGGAGTTCAAGAAGGATTAATTCGTTCCATTTACGGAGCTTTAAATGGAGTTTATAGAATGTCGGCTTCAATGGAAAATTTAGTTGAAACTTCTAATAATATTGCAAGAGTTATAGTTAAAAATGGAGAAATTTCGATTCAAAATTTAACGCGATCGTCAGTAGAAAGTTCTAAAATGGATTTAGCCAATAGTTTAAAATCAACTTATGAATTGTTTGGTTGTCATGTTGAATTTGGCGGAAGTTATCCAGGTTGGACGCCTAATGTTAATTCTGAAATTTTAGAAATTTTGACTACAATTTATGAAAAACAAAATGGAATGAAACCTAAAGTTGTAGCTTGTCACGCTGGATTAGAATGTGGAATTTTAGGCACAAATTATCCCGAGATGGATATGATTTCTTTTGGACCAACTATTCATGGAGCACATTCTCCCGATGAGAGAGCATCGATTTTATCCTCTCAAAAATTTTATAAATTTGTACTAGAAATTTTGAAAAATATTCCGCTAAAGAATTAAAATTTTTCAATATAAATTCAGTTTATGAAAGTAAAATCATCAGAAAATCAGAATTACATCCAATCAAAATCTTTTTTTTTCGTAAACTATAAATGGGCTTTTTTGCCAATTCTTTTGGCATTATTAGTTTATTCCAATACGACACAAAATGAGTTCGCTTTAGATGATGGTTTAATAACCCAAGACAGTACCATAAACCAAGGACTGAAAAATATTGGAGTATTATTTACTCAAAAAACCCTGCCCGATTCTGGAAATATAAAGCCTTATCGTCCAATCACTTCTGTTAGTTTTGCGCTTGATTATTCACTTTTTAAATCTTCTGATGTTAAGGTGTTTGCCTCTAAAATGCATCATATGCAACTTTTGTATTATGCATTTGCTATTTTTTTGACATTTGTTTTTGTAAAAAAACTATTTAAAAGTGATTTAACAGCAACAGCTATTGCTTCAATTTTTGCAATTCATCCTATTCATACGGAAGTAGTGGCTAATATCAAATCAAGAGATGAAATTTTAGCTTATATTTTTGGATTACTAGCTTTAATTTTTCATTTAAAATTTAAAGATTTAAATGCGAAAAAATGGTTAATAGGTAGTATTATTTTTTATTTTCTAGCGACATTGTCTAAGGAAAACGCACTTTTATTTATTGTAATAATTCCTTTTTTGCATTATTTTACAGCACCAAATAAATTGAATATCGAGTTGTTTAATGATGTAAAATGGTATTTAGTTCCTGCAATTTTATTTCTGTTTTTACAAAAAAATATCATCGGTAATACTTTCATTACAAAGCTTACGCAAATAGATAACATGCTTGTTGGAATCCCAAATGGATTGGATAATTTTGCTACAAGAATTTATCTCGTAGGTCTTTACTTATATAAAATTGTAATTTTAAATCCATTACTTTATGATTATTCTATAAATTATTTAAGTAAAAAAACTTTTCTCTCACCAGAAGTTTGGGTTAGTATGTTAGTATTAATTTCATTGCTAACGTTTATTTACAAAGGTGTCTTACAAAAAAGTAAAGTCGCGTTTGGTTTTTTATTTATGGTAATTATGTTTGCTCTAACGTGCAATTTATTTATTCAAATTGGAGCTACTTTTGCCGAGCGTTTTGCTTTTACACCCAGTCTTGGTTTTGCTATTGCATTGGTTTATACTTTGATTTATGTAGCACAAAAAATTAATTTGAAAATTATTTACGTCGGATTAGTTTTATTACCATTAGGCTTATTATATAGTTTTAAAACCTACCAAAGAAATTTCGATTGGAAAAATAACGACACTTTATTTACTCATGATTACAACGTTAGTGCTAAAAGTTTCAGAATCCAAAATAACTATGCTACAGTTTTTTACGAGCGCGCTAAAAACATTGAAGATCAAGCTGTCAAGCAAAAAAAGTTTGCCGAAACTATCGTGTTATTAGATACACTTACTTCAAATTATGCAGGTTACATTGAAGCTTATGTGTTAAAAGGGATTTGTTATTTAGAATTAAAAGATTGTAAAAATGCTATTTCTAATTTTGAACAGGCAAAAAAAATGTCCATTTATATTCCAAATATAGAAAGTAATTTGGGCACTGGATATATAAATTGTGAACAATCTAAAGATGCGATTCCAATTTTTCAAAAATTATTGCAAACAGATCCTTTACAGGAACAATTGTATTTAAGAAATCTTGGTGTAGCTTACTATAATATTAAAAATACCGATTCCGCGAAATATTTTTTTAACACATTAAAAGAAAAATATCCAGATAATGTTGAGGTGGATAATTATTTAAAATTATTTTCATCAACCGTGAAAACTTCTGTTGCAAATGTAAATCAACCTAGCAGTACTGATAATAAAGTTGTAACAAATTCAAATCACTCGAAAATAGATTTCAACGAAGCGTATAAATTTTATCAAAGTGGAAATAAAGAAAAAGCGAAGCAACTCTTATTAGTTTTAACTAAAAAAGACAAAAATTTTGCGATGTCATTTTCGGTTTTAGGACTAATTGCTGATGAAAAAAATGATTTTGCCCAAGCAGAGAACTATTATAAAACTTCACTTTCTATAAATCCAAGCGATTACAGAATTTATTATAATTTAGGAAATACTCAAACTAGAGCAGGTAAAAAGGAGGAAGCAATCAAGAATTTTGAACGTTGTTTAAAATTAAATCCTACTTATGCAAATCCCTACAAGGCATTGATTATTTATTACAAATCGATTAACGATGTAGAAAAATCTAAATATTATGAAGATGCACTTCGTAAACTATCACAATAATTTAGAATTATTTTTGTTCTAATTTTTTTCGATCAATAATCAATTGATTTAGCTGTTTGCCATAAATTGATTTAGCAATTTTTGGTGTCATTGATTTTTGAATTGTATCTAAATATTTCAAGTTTATATCATATATTTCAGAAACTGCTACATATGGTGCAACTTCATAATCGGCATGATTTACTGCAAAATTAGTAGTGTATAGATATTTTCTTTTTACTATTTCGTCTTGCTTAAATGCTATCGACGCAAGTTCTTGGTTGTTTTTTGATTGTAGTGCTTTAAATTTTGCTTCTATCAAATCTAAATTTCGATCTACAAATTGGGAAACTACTTTTTTGTATTCGTCATATAGACCTTGATTTTTTGAACCTGTAATTTTTGCATCTGATGTGAAAAATTCTAATGATGATTCAATATTTATCGTACCAGATTCTGCAAAAAATGACAAACTATTATCAATAGAATTTGTAGTTCCTCTATCAATTGTTAGGTAATACATTTCGGGAGAACTTATGTCTAAAGCACTTTCAAAATGTGAATTACCATTTATTTTGATAGTATCAAGTGTTATTAAAGTTGTATCTTTTACTTTATTAATATAAATAACACCTTTTGTAAATCCTTTTATAAAACCTGTGATTTGAAGATTTTTTTCGGATTTGTTTTCCTTACATGAAAAGATTACAAAAATAATTAATAGAAAAATAAGGTACTTTTTCATCATTGGATTTTTAATATAGTTTGCGAAAATAATAAAAAAATCCCCAAACTATAGGATAATTTAGGGATTTAAAAAATGAATAAATTTCAATCTATCCTTTTAACCAAGCATCTTTTAGAGACTTTTTAGAATCGTCAGCATTTTGATAACCTTCAGATTCTTCAAATGATAATTTTACATTAGTAGTAAGCAATTGTTCTTTGTTATTACGTTTAATTTTGATTGAAATAGCATCTCCATCTTTCCAGTTTTGAACTGATGACATCATTTCTGAAATTGTTTCTAAATTATATTTTTTCATATTAATTTCCTCGATTACATCATCTGCTTTTAAGCCAATTGCAAACATAAAATCGCTTAAATAGGTATTGGATTTAACTATTAATTCTTTAGTTGATGCATTTCCAGTAATTCCTGATTCATTATTTTTAATGAATGGATTTCGCACTTTTTGGAACTTTTTATTTGCAATTCCAACTTTCGCCAAGTAAACATCATAAGGAATTGGAGTTGTTCCTGAAACATAAGTAGTTAAAAAAGTACCTATTTCAGGATATGTTAATTCCGTGATTTTTGCAAAAAGTTCATCATCATTAAAAGCTTTTTTCGATCCGTATTCGGCTGAAAGTTTTTTCATTAAATCAAGAATTCCTCGCTTACCATCGCTTTTTTCTCTTATTTCTATATCGATACACATGGCAATTAATGCGCCTTTTTCGTAAACATTTAGATATTGATCTTTGTATGGTTCTTTCAAAACATTTTCGCTCATTACTGTAAACGGCATTGTGTCGTTCATTTCTTTTGCATTTCTTATTTTCTTTATCATTCGTTTGTAAAATGCATTTTCATCGATAAGCCCTTGATTTACTTGAAATAAATTTGCAAAATATTCGGTTATACCTTCATACATCCACAAATGTTTTGACATTTTAGGAACTGTAAAGTCAAAGTTTTGAATCTCGTTCGAATGAATATTTAATGGGGTTACGGTATGAAAAAATTCGTGTGAAACAACATCAATAATTTCTTTTCCTAAACTTCCTGCTGGTATCATTTCTGGAAAAACAACAGTGGTTGAAGTGTTGTGTTCCAATGCTCCAAAACCTTTAGCATCTTTCTTTTGCATTTCAGAGAGATATAAAATAACAGTATATTTTTTATTTGTATTGATGGATCCTAAAAATGCTTTTTGAGCACGCATCATTTTTTCTAAATCGGGCGAAAGCGCTTTGGCAGAATGTTTTCCATTAGGAGAATACACACTAAAAAGTATTTCCATTCCATCCACATTAAAAGTTGTATAGTCTGGTTTTGAGTACATTATAGGGTTGTCAACTAACTCGTTATATCTGGAAACTATAAATGTATCCGACAAATTGCTTGCATCAGTATCAATAAGTGATGTTGCACCAAACAGCGTTTCGGAATGTGAAACAGTAACTTTGTATGTTATGTCTTTAAGTTCGTTGAAATACCCAACAAAACCATGATTGTTTAACATAAAATTTTTACCTTCTAATATATTTGTACCTGCTGGAGAAAATATATCTTCTTTTCCAAAACCACCACCTTTTTCAGAATCAAAAGTATCATTTACCAAATAAGTAATTTTATTTAGTGATTTTGCATTTTTAATTGTCCAAGAGTTGGTATCAAGTTTTATTACTTCTATTGGATTTCCAGTGCTATCAAAAGCTTTTACATCATCAATGTAACGACCATAATTATCTTCGGAATAAGTTCCTGGAACAATTTTTGGGATATGATAAATTACTTCATTTGTTTGAAATTTTGGTGGAACTACTGCGACCAAAACTTTATCATCCTTTATAATGTTTAAATCGATAGTAACATCAACTTCTTGTGGTTTTTTTGTGTCAGTAGCAATTTTACTTGTTGATTTACAGCTAATTAGAACTGAAATCAAACCAATAGTCAATAATATTTTTCTCATAATAATGGTTATTTTTGCAGATAAGACAATAAAAATAAGATTTTGTTACAATTAAATTTTATGCACAAAATCGGTGATTGTTTTTACAAGCTCATTACTAATTGGTAATTTTGGGTCGCTGTATGAAGCTTTATTTTCGGCTAAATCACCTTTTATAATTTTAAAAATATGATTCATGTCATCAATTAAAACTAAGGTTGCATCTGGTTTTGCCTGTTTCAATAAATTAGCATCTTCGATACTCACTTGAATATCTTTTTTACCATTTATAAGTAAAGTAGGAACTTTGACTTTTTTTATTTCATCTTGCGGATTGAATTTAATCCATGAAATAAGATACTCCTGTAAATCTGGTTTAAAAAGTGAGTATAATAATGGATTTTTAGAAGTAAAATCAAAAGTTTTTCCTGCCTTTAACAAGGCTAATTTTTCGCTAACTTCTTTTGAAAAAGCATGGTATTGTTCACTATACTGTTGGTTTAAAACTTCATCAATAGTTCTTCCAGCTCCAGCAATTGAGATGTATCCGTCGCAATTTTTTAAACAAGCGACCATTCCAATAAGCGACCCTTCACTATGACCAGCGATTATGATTTTACTAAATTTATTTTGTGATTTGAAGTACGTTACAACATCAGATGCATCGTTTATAAAATCTTCAAAGCGTAATGTTTTTTCATCTACTTTTCCACTTGTAACCATAGCAATAATGCGTTTATCATAACTAAAAACTGCAATATCTTGACATGCCAAATTTTCTGCTAAAAACTTTAAGCAGTTATTTTGAGTCATACCACTGTTTCCATTTCTGTTTGTAGGTCCAGATCCAGCTATTAAAATTACCAGTTTTGTTTTGGAGTTGGCATTTTTTGGCACATATAATGTGCCTTTTAGTAATGAGTTTACTTGGACTTCTTGCTTATCAAAAAGTGTTTCTTGAGCTAAAATAGAGTTTGTGATTAAGCAGATTAAAAATATAATTTTTTTCATATTACTTTTGAGTTAAAATTTTTGTAGCGTTACTTACATCCGTTACTTCAAGATATAATTTATTATAAATACTATCTTTAAGTTCAATAATAATAGTATTTTTTCTGTTACATACATCCCAAAAATTTGTAGTTCCTTTCCAGGAAAATGTTCCTGCAGTAATCAATCCTGGAACGTAAGTGCCAAATCTGAAACCTTTCCATTTATTTAATTCTTCCGCATTTTGATAAACCTTAACAATATTTTTTTTGGGAATTCGTAATTCGTGTTTTAAAGCCCAAATAAAATGTAAACCTTTAAGTTTAAAAATAAAATTTTCAGATGTTTCAGAAATTGTTACCATGGTTTTAAGTTTGTTAATTAAACGAAGTGAGGAAGAATTTGTTACAAAAAATTCATAAAAAAAGCGATAATTTCTTATCGCTTTGATATTTTGTTGTGGGTTATTTGTTTTTGTAAGGTACATTTAAATCTGTCAACACCTGCCACGCGTAACTTGGCATGTTTAGTTGCTCTACCTTGTACACGTTTACGCCACATTTTAAAACTTGAAAGTTTCATCTCGCGCCGCATTATTTCTATCGTTTCTTTTTCTGAAATTCCAAATTGTAACGTAATTGCATCAAAAGTGGTGCGATCTTCCCACGCCATTTCGATAATGCGATCTAATTCAATTTCTGTAAATTCTCTACTTTTCATAAATGCAAAATTGAAATTTATTTTTAAAACGAAGCTTCTAACAAAAGTTAAAATTAATCTAACTTATTTTTGATATAATATTTTCCATCCAAGTCTTCGTCAAAATCGTCTATTTTAGGAGCTTTAGGTTTTGGCTTGCTTGCCATTGCTTTCTTTTTCCAAACTTCAAATTTGTCTGCGGTAAGCTTTTTTTTCATTACTCCAAGAACTTCTTGCTCGCTCAATTGAAAATCTTTTTTAATGATTTCAAACGGATTTCGCTCTTCTAATGCTAATGTTATGATTCTTTCACGGTCATCATAACTCAATTCGGAAACTTTACTCTTTCTCATTTATAGAAAAATACAATTATTTTTTTGTTAAATACTGATTATCAATTCTTATAACAATATTAATAAAAATATTAATTACTTTATACTTTCTGTTACAATTTTTTAGAAAGTTTTGATTTTTATAAAATTATTCTGATTATTCTGAATGTCAAATTTATTCGTGGTCCAATTTCTTTAGCTATTTTTGGTATTTGATGTTTCCAGTAATGTTGTGTTTCGCCACTCATTATCAATAAACTACCATGATCTAGAATGATTTTTTGTTTTAAGTTTTTATCAGAATTGTGTTGTAAATGAAAAGCTCGTGACGCACCAAAACTCAATGATGCGATAGTTGGATTTCGACCAAGTTCTTTTTCATTATCTGCGTGCCAGCCATTGCTGTCTTTTCCGTTTCGATATAAATTTAATAAAACTGTGGTAAACTTATCGGTACAAACCGTCTCTATTTCTTCTTTTAAATAAGTTAAAATTGTATTCCATTTGTGTGGTTGCATCACAATGTTGGAATAGGAGTAAGGCTTTCCTTCATTTCCATAAAGAGCTGTTAAACGCGGTTGTGCATATTTTTTTCCATACACAGTAATATCATCTTGTTGCCAAGGTATTTCGTTTTGAAGTGTTTCAAATATTTGATTTGATTTTTCTAAATTAAAAAATTCAGGGAAATATTCGATTGTTGCTTGTGGTAAATCAAATATAATTTTTTCGTTTTTAAATAAGGAATCCATGAATCAAAATTAAAAAAAAAGAATTTATAATTTACAACAGATATAAAAAAATAAGTGTAATAATAAGCCCAAGCAATTAGAGCAAATTGCAACGGAATTCGTAAATATAAAATCCACATAGGAATTCCCAAACTTGCTTTTTTATCTAAAATCATATTGATATTAGCGGGAAACATAAAGATTAATAAAACAATGATAGACCAAGCCGAAATTATTTGAGCACCAGGCAATTGTATTGAAATTGCAAAAAATATTTGTGACATTCCTGTTACTTCATTCCAGAACATCTTATACGGAATTTGTTTAGGGATTATGGCTTCGTAAAGTGACGGCTTGCGAAAATGATTAATACCACTTATAATATAAAAAATCGACATCAAAATTAAATGCCAAGGATGATAGGTCATGTTCATACAAAATGTTTTTGTACGAAAATAAAACTATTTTAACAATAATTGTATTTTAATCGATAAAATTTAGGTTATGGAGTTATGTTTTGCTTTTAGAAGTATTAATATTCATAAGTACAATTGCAAAAATTATGAGTAAAATTCCAATCCATTGCGAAATTATGACTGTTTCGTTTAAAATGATAAATGCCATAAGAACTGAAACGGGCAATTCGAGTGCAGAGACAATACTTCCCAGTCCAATTCCGGTGATTGGAAATCCTGCATTCATTAAAAGTGGAGGAATTATAGTTCCAAATAAAGCAAGATAAATTCCCCATTTAAGGAAAATTTCAAAGTTAAAAGCGGTTGTTTGTGTAGCAATTCCGAAACCAAAAACAATAATTGCGCCGCCAAGCAACATAAATAAACTACGTTGCGCTGACGAAACATTAGTGGCAATTCTGTTGGCAGTAAACATGGTTGTGGTAAAAGATGCTGCTGCTAATAATCCCCAAAAAATACCTTTAAAATCAATTGGGTTTTGATTGTAAATTAAATTTGTAGCCAATATAGTACCTACTAAAACTATTGAAACTGCTATGATTTTTTGCTTTGATGGAAGTTTTTTATCTAAAATCATTTCAAGCAAAACGCCCATCCAAACGGTTTGCATTAACAATACAATTGCAATAGAAACGTCAATATATTTGACACATAAATAATAAAATACACTAGTCATTCCCAAGGAAGTTCCAGCAAACATGAGTTGAAATATATTTTTTAAAGTTGCTTTTACAACTGGTTTTTTTGTAGTTAATTTTTGAAAAATATTGATAAACAAAACACCAATTATTCCAAGTATAAATTGCGACGATGTAACTTCGGCAGTGGTGAAATGTTCGTTATAAGCAAGTTTGACGAACGTAGCTAACATTCCATAACTTGTGGCTCCAAGTCCCACTAAAAAAACTCCTTTGAGAACATTATTCTTTATCATTTTTTATTTTTTAAAAGGCTGACAAAGATAGTTTTGTTTTAATAATATGAAGTATAATAGCCAAACAACTTTTTTAAACTTAAAAAATACCGCTTAATGAAGGGTTTGAAATTCCAATTTTCGAGGCATCAAAATTCAATTTTTTATCGAGTAATGTGGCATAAACACTTCTAAAATCGATTTCGTGTTTCAAATCGCCATTGTCTAAATTTGCTAAGTTTGGATTGTTTCCAAAAATCACACCTTTATTGTTTCCACCTATTATAAACATTGGAGCTGCCGTTCCATGATCAGTACCTTTTCCGTTATCTTTAACGCGTCTACCAAACTCTGAAAATACAACTAGGGTAACATTCTGCAATAATTTTGCATTTTTTAAATCCTGATAAAAACTATAAACGGCATCGTTTAATTCGGTTAATTTTCGCTCGTGAATTGCAAGCTGATTATCATGTGTATCAAAGCCACCAAGAGAAGTGTAATATACCTTTGAATTCAGATTTCCTTTAATTAATCGGGCAATCCATTCTAAATTTTTTGACAATCCCGTTTTTTCATAATTTGTATCAGAAGTCGATTTA
Source organism: Flavobacterium sp. (assembly GCA_014377455.1). Lineage (GTDB taxonomy): Bacteria > Bacteroidota > Bacteroidia > Flavobacteriales > Flavobacteriaceae > Flavobacterium. The sequence goes on along the minus strand of JACMPO010000021.1, from coordinate 11,332 downwards.
GACAAAGCATTTTGAATATCATCTGAACCTTCAGTAACTGAATTGGCAATTTTTCTAACAAAATCTAGTTGTGGATTATCAGATAATGTTACTGTTTCAACTTTATCAGATTTAATTTTGAAATTGGAAGGATTTTTGACCGTTATGGAATTTGGCTCGATACCTTTTAAAGCTAGATTATCAATAGAATCTAGATTTATTCCTGCAGTTGGCTGATGTTCTTTACATTGTAAATCTAAATATCGGCCAAGCCAACCTTCATTTAAATATTTGTTTGAATCTGTGGCGGTTTGCCAAATTTCTTGACTTCTAAAATGAGAACGAACCGGTTCAGGATAACCAACGTTTTGAACTACAGTTAAATCACTATTTTGCAACATATCTGCAAAGTTTTTTAACGATGGATGAAATCCCATACCATGATTTTTACCAACAACTGCGTCTTTATTGATGGCAATTTTGCTTCTTAAATCATAATATAAAGGATTGTCAAATGGGATAAAAGTGTTTAAGCCATCATTACCACCATTTAATTGAACAAAAACCAAGCATTGTTCGCCTTGAATTAACGAATTTTGGGAACCAAAAGCATGCAAAAAGTCAGGAAGCATTAGCATTCCTCCAGTAAAAGTTCCAGTAAGTGAGAGAAAGTTACGTCTGTTCATGATTCTTTTTTTATCTTTAATTATGAATGAGCATTTATATTAATTGATATTCTGGCGTTTTTGCGATATAACTGTACAATCGGAGCACTGCATCATTTGCATTTTCTTCTTTTGCATTGAAATCGTATTTCAATATTGTCTCCATATCTTTTTGTGTTGCCTCATCAACTTTAAATAGTAACCTATTCGAAAGTTGCGCAATGATATTCTTATTATTTCCATTGGAATCAAAATTTACAGCAACTTTAATTTTTTGAAATGCAAATTGAGGTTCGTTTTCTTTCATTTCGGATTCGCCAACTTTCAACTCTTTTCTGCTTATCGTTCGTCCATTAATTAATAAATCGCTGGTGTTATTCCGCTGCAAATAAATTTGAGATGTAAGCCATGAGTTTCCTCCATCCCAACCTTTTACATTCACCTGATTAAACAAATCCATGCCTTGTTGCTTTGCAAAAAAAGCAGCGGTAATTGGTTTAAAATTGGTAATTTGTAATTCATCAACCATCTGAAAAAGAAATTCTAAGGGATTTTTTATTTTGCTTCCAGCAGTAGGTTTAGCATATTCTTCAGTAAAGACTTTTGTTAACAAGGGTTCTATTTCAAAATTCATTTTTCTGAAATAATCACCATAATAAAGCACAAGTTCCTCTTTTGGATTGTCATAGATAAACCATTTTAATATTTTGCGCGTTATTAAATAGGATATGTTTTTTTGTTTAAAAATTTGATTGACCAAATCATCTGCTTTTAAATTTCCAGTTTTTCCAAGATATGTTTTATCATCATTGTCTTCAAAAAAACGTCTGTAAATTGCATTTTCTTCACCTAGTCCAAGTCCAGCTAGTGCTTTGGCTCCATTTTTAATATCATCTTCGGAGTAATTCCCAATTCCTAGGGTAAATAATTCTAGTAATTCACGACTTAAATTTTCATTATAATTCCCTTTTTTATTGTCAACATTGTCCAGATAGCGCACCATAGCATTGGATTTTACGATTTTTTTGGTCAACTCTTTGAAATTTCCAAAAGCATTTTCCCGCAAAATCATATTGTGTTGATAAATCCAGTAATTACCTTTTACTTTTTGTGCTGTAGCTACAAAATGATTGTGCCAAAAACAAACCATTTTCTCTCGTAGCGGATACGATTCGTTTTGCATTTTAGTGAGCCACCAATTTTTCATTTCAACAGTTCCGTACAATTGTTTTCGTAGAATCTTTTTTTGTTCTACCGAATCAGCATTTTTAATTTGGCTTCGTAAATTTTTAAATTCCTCGAGCGTTTTTGGATCATCTTGAAGAAAATCAGGCAATTTGGTATCATATTGATTTGAAAATGAGTTTTTCAAAAAGTTTTGAATTCCATTTTTATCTATTTCCAGAGCTTGCTTTCCAGAAAATCCTAATCGTAAAGACCAAAGATTACTACTATCCATGATTGAAAAGTTGGTTTTATTATTTTAAACTATTTAACGTCTTCTTCTTCCGCCACGAACACCAGTATTTACTCTAATACTGTTTCCGCTTCGAATAGCATTATTTGGTCTTATCTTATTTGTTCTAACTATTGTTGTACCACCACGACGATTACGAATTACTAAAGTAGATCGATTTCTTCTTGTGGAATAAATATTGTGAGCTACAATTACAGTTCTTGCTGGTGTTCGTCGATAAAAAACACTATTTGGAGCACATCTTGAATAGAAAATCGAACGTCTGAACGGATGCCAAGGTTTCCACCAAATTGGGTAAGTTGCCCAACGATATGGCGAACGGAACGCAACATATCGTGGTCCATAAATAAACCGAATGCTGGGCCAAAACCAAACGTTAACAATAATATTATTTACGTTTATTTGAGGCAAATTTGGACCCGATTTACCGCCTTTGCTGGTTTCAATTGTGTCAAAAGGTTCAGCAATAGTGTTTGCAGGATACAAGTCAGTATTTCCTTCTATTTGTAGGGTTACAGTTTCTGGACCCGTTTTTTCAATTCCAATAGTAGCAATGTCTTGCTTTTCGGTTTCACTTAAAAAGGTACTTAAAACCAGTACATGAGTTTCGCCTTCTTGGATATCGTTAACCGAAATATAATCGATGTCACCATCATTATTTAAATCTAAATTGTTTACGTTGTTATCTTCTTTATTTAAAAGTGTTTCAAACTCTTCAACAGAATTTGATTTTTTTAAAATAGCCAAAGCACCTTCAAGACTAAAATTGTCACCTGAGTTTTCAGGAACATTAACTTCTTGTCCATAACTAAATAAGGAAGAAATTAATAAAAAACAGATTGCAATTGATTGTTTCATGATATTCATTTTAATGATTATTATTTTGATCGCAATTAAAACATATTCAATATTCTGTTTGTAAGACGCTCACTTTTTAGAATAGTTTAATTTCAAGTTGTACATTTTGATAAAAAGTAAAAATGATAGGTTATTTTAGTATTTTTACGCTATAAAAAATTTTATTATGAACAAGAAAATACTTTTATTATTTCTTTTTATCTGCTCGAGTTTAACATTTGCGCAATTAAAAAAAATTTCACTTTCGGATGCTGTATTGCAACAAAATAAACTTTTTAAAGCCGATAGACTCACGGGTTTTCAATGGATTCCAAATACATCAAATTACGTTTATTATACCGAAAATTGGACTAAAATAGTTACTGCTTCATCAAAGAATGCGACAGTAAAAGAATTGATTTCGTTATCCGATTTAAATATGAGTTTAGGAACTAAATTAAAAAGTTTTTTTGGATTAGAGTGGATTGATGCTAGTAATTTTTTAATTGCAGATCAAGGAAAATATTATTCGTTTTCGATTGTTTCCAAAACTGGAAAATTAATGAATGAATTACCTGAGAATGCAGAAAATCAATTGTTTGATTCAAGTAAGTTCCAAGTAGCTTTTACCGAAAAAAACAACTTATATTTTATAAATAAAAATAAAGAAAAAGTCGCAATTACAAGTGAAACAAATGAAGCTATTGTTTCAGGACAGTTTTTTGCACGAAACGAATTTGGGATTGATAAAGGTATTTTCTGGTCGCCAAAATCCTCTTTTATTGCTTTCTATCAAAAGGATCAGACTGAAGTTGCCGATTATCCAATTCTTGATATTAATGAAACGCCTGGCAAATTAGTTTCAATAAAATATCCAATGATTGGTCAAAAATCTGAAAAACCACGAGTTGGAATTTATAATATCGAAACCAAACAAACTGTTTTTATCAAGCCTCGAAATAATGCTGACGATTACATGACTAATTTGTCGTGGTCGCCTGATGAAAAATATATTTTATTAGCCGAATTAAATCGTGGTCAAAACGATATGTGCCTTAATGTTTATGACGCTGTTACTGGAAAATTTGTACGAACTATATTAAACGAAACCAATGATGCTTGGGTTGAACCCGAACATGATGCCTATTTTCCAAGTTCCAAATCAAATAATTTTATTTGGTTTAGTGAAAAAGATGGATTTCAAAATTTATATTACTATTCCATCGAAGGTAAATTTATAAAGCAACTGACTGCAAATAAATTTCCCGCTCGAGAAATTTTGGGAACAAATACTTCAGGAACAGAAATTTATTTTAAAGCAACGGGTGAAAATGGAACTAATATGCTTGTTTATAAAGTAGATTTAAATGGTAAACAAACTTTAATAACGAAAGATTTAGGAACACATTCGGTTTCCATATCATCTGATGGAAATTGGATTTTAGATGAATATTCAAATCATGATACGCCATCAAAATCATTATTGTATGACAAAAATTTAAAATCAAAGTTATTATTAGAAAGCAAAAATAAATATGAAGGGTATCAGCTTGGAACTGCGACTGTAAAAACAATTAAAAGTGCCGATGGTATTACCGATTTATTTACAAGACTTATAAAACCCAGTAACTTTGATGAAACCAAAAAATACGCTGTTTTAGTATATGTTTACGGTGGTCCTCATGCGCAAATGATTACAAATTCTTATTTAGATGGTGCTAATTTGTGGATGTATTGGATGGCAGAACAAGGATATCTTGTCTTTACAGTGGACAATCGCGGTTCTGACAATCGCGGATTTGCTTTTGAAAGTGTAATCCATGGTCGATTGGGTGTAAATGAAATGGAAGATCAGATGAAAGGAGTCGAATATTTAAAATCTTTACCGTACGTTGATTCTAACCGATTGGCTGTTCACGGTTGGAGTTTTGGTGGCTTTATGACGACTTCGTTAATGCTTAGAAAACCAGATGTTTTTAAAGTAGGAGTTGCAGGCGGACCAGTTACCGATTGGAAATATTACGAAATTATGTATGGCGAACGCTATATGGACACACCAACTGAAAATCAGAAAGGTTTTGACGAAGCCAGCTCCTTGAATTATGTAAAGAATTTACAGGGAAAACTTCTCTTAATTCATGGCACCAGTGATGATGTTGTAGTAATGCAAAATAATTTTGCGTTGATAAAAAAGTTTGTGGAAGCTGAAAAGCAGGTTGATTTTTTTGCATATCCAATGCACAAACACAATGTTTTGGGGAAAGACAGAGTTCACTTGATGACCAAAGTGTTGAATTATGTTATTGATAATAACAAATAGCATCAACATTGTCATGCTGAAAAAACTGATTTTGCTGTTTTATTTATGGAATTCATTTGTTTTTTCGCAAGCAAATCTAAACGCTTTTTTAAAGCCGACAGATTCGCTGAATAAAGCTCGAAGAAATGGTGTTTACCTCTCGGAAGTTGCCATTGGTGGTATAACTTTGTTGGGCTTGAATCAGCTTTGGTATGCCGATTATCCTAAATCCAATTTTCATACTATAAATGATAATAATGAGTGGTTGCAAATGGATAAAATGGGTCATGCTTTTTCAACTTATAATTTAGGAAGGTTTGGCGCAGAAGCTTTAAAATGGTCTGGTGCATCTAGAAAAAATCAACTCATTTATGGATCAACGTTAGGATTTTCATTCATGACTGTAGTTGAAGTTTTCGATGGATATTCTTCTAATTGGGGTTTTTCGTGGGGCGATATGATAGCCAATTTTTCAGGAACTTTATTGTATGTTTCACAAGATTTGCTTTGGAACGAACAACGAATAGTACCTAAATTTTCATTTCATAACACAGAATATGCCTCGGCAAGACCAGCAGTTTTAGGTAGCAATTTGCAAGAGCAAATACTAAAAGATTATAATGGGCAAACTTATTGGTTGTCTGGAAATGTACATTCTTTTTTTAAAAAATCTAAAATTCCAACATGGTTAAACTTAGCTGTAGGTTATGGCGCAAAGGGAATGATTACGGGTCAGGAAGCGTTGGTAAACACAGTTTTTTTTCCCGATAAGCAACGAACTAGAGTTTATTATTTAAGCTTTGATGTCGATTTGACTAAAATAAAAACCAAATCGCACTTTTTAAAAACAGTGTGTTCACTTTTTAATACTGTGAAAATTCCAGCACCTACATTTCAAATGGATCAGTTTGGAAAGGCAGAGTGGTACTTTTTGTATTTTTGATTTATTTAACTCACTGATTATCATAATGTAAAAAAATAGTGTATATTTGCACGGCAATATTCAAGAAGGTGACAGCGTTTGAGAAATTACATTTTATGATAAACAGATGGACATTTTATACAGCAATCATTGTGATAGTAGGTTTTATAAGTACGGCTTTTAAACCTAAAATACCTCAAAATCATCAATGGTTTTTAAAAAATGAAACTTCTGTACTCCAATACCAACTGCCTTCTGAAAAAGAATCTGACTATAAATCACGTTTATTACCTTACACAGGGAAATATTTTATTGGCTTTAAAGAAGCCATTGCTTGCAGAGAATCTCGAGGACAATACGATTTAGTCAACTCTTTAGGATATTTAGGTAAATATCAGTTTGGCACTTCGGCACTTCGATCTGTTGGTATAACCAATAATCAGCAATTTTTAAACAATCCAGAACTACAAGAAAAAGCATTTGTTGCGCTTATCAAAATTAATAAATGGCAACTTCGGGATTTAATAAAAATTTACAGCGGTAAAGTTATAGATGGTGTTACTATTACCGAATCGGGAATTTTAGCATCTGCACATTTAGGTGGAGCAGGATCGGTACGAAAGTTTTTAGAATCTAAAGGTAGAAGAAAAATAAAAGATAACTATGGGACTTCGGTAAAGAGTTATATGAGAGATTTTGCTGGATTTGAAACCCAAAACTTAAAAGCTTCTGGTAAGGCCAAAGTTTAGCAAATTTATAAAAATAAAAAATCCCTCATTGAGGGATTTTTTTACATGTGATAAATCAATTTACTAAAATTAAATTGAGAGTTGTTTAGAATTTTAAGCTTGTTTTTTATTGTAATTTTTATAGAAATAAATAGCGTAAGCAATCCCAGCTATTGCCAGAAATATTAATTTTCCGTTTATAGGGGCTGGAGCTGGGTCATTTCCCTGAAGATTTCCCGTATTGTTCTCGTCTCCTGGTTGTGCAAAAACAACAAAATTTGACAACAAAACAAAAACTACTAGACCGCATTTAATTATATTTTTCATAAAACACTTTTTATTAATGGACAAATATACTTTCAATTTTTTAATTATCTAATAAAAAGTATAAATATTGCATATTCACGGGACAAAATTGAACTTTAATAATTTTTTTAATAAGAAATTAGTCAAACTCCGAAGTAAAAAACAACTTGACGCTCGGATATTTACTTTGTGTCATTTGGATAGTAAAATCTGAATCTGCTAGAAAAACTAATTGTCCGTACTTGTCGTGTGCTAGAAATTTTTGTTTCACTCGTCTGAATTCTTTAAACTCCTCGCTTTTGGTATCATCGGGTTTAACCCAACAGGCTTTGTATACTGGGAAATTTTCGTATGTACATTTTGCTCCATATTCATGTTCCAATCGGTATTGAATTACTTCATATTGAAGTGCTCCCACAGTTCCAATTATTTTTCGGTTGTTCATTTCTAGCGTAAATAATTGTGCAACTCCTTCATCCATAAGTTGGTCAACGCCTTTTTCTAGTTGCTTAGCCTTCATTGGGTCGGCATTATTTATATATCTAAAATGCTCGGGCGAAAAACTTGGAATTCCTTTAAAACTCATTAGCTCACCTTCGGTTAAGGTATCACCAATTTTAAAATTCCCCGTATCATGAAGTCCAACAATATCGCCAGGATAAGAAATATCTACTATCTCTTTTTTTTCCGCAAAAAATGCATTGGGACTAGAAAACTTTAAACTTTTATTCAATCGAACGTGCAAATAGGGTTTATTTCGTTCAAAAGTTCCGGAAACTATTTTTATAAATGCCAGTCGGTCGCGGTGTTTTGGATCCATATTGGCATGGATTTTAAATACAAATCCTGATAATTTTTCTTCGGTTGGATTTATTAATCTGGTGTCCGATTCTTTAGCTTTAGGCGATGGCGCAATATCGATAAAACAATCTAATAATTCTCTAACGCCAAAATTGTTTAATGCCGAACCAAAAAACACGGGTTGCAAATTGCCATCAAGATATTCTTGTCGGTCAAATTTTGGATAAACTTCATCAATAAGTTCTAATTCTTCCCGAAGTTTTGTTGCTGGTTTTTGTCCAATTAGTTTTTCTAATTCGGGACTTAAAATATCTGTTATTGCGATTGTATCTTCAATATTTTTTCGGCTATCACCACTAAATAAATTGATGTTGTGTTCCCAAATATTATAAATTCCTTGAAAATCATATCCCATACCGATAGGAAAACTAAGCGGTGTTACGTGTAATCCTAATTTTTTTTCTACTTCGTCCATCAGGTCGAAAGCATCTTTCCCTTCACGATCCAGTTTGTTAATAAAAACTATAATCGGAATTTTTCGCATCCGGCAAACTGAAACTAACTTTTCGGTTTGTTCCTCGACTCCTTTTGCCACATCTATAACGACTATAACACTGTCAACAGCAGTAAGCGTTCTAAAAGTATCTTCTGCAAAATCCTTATGTCCAGGAGTATCGAGAATATTAATTTTTTTGTCCTTATAAATAAAGGCTAAAACAGAAGTTGCTACCGAAATTCCTCGTTGGCGTTCTATTTCCATAAAATCTGAAGTGGCGCCTTTTTTAATTTTATTATTTTTTACGGCTCCAGCTTCTTGAATGGCACCACCAAAAAGTAATAACTTCTCGGTTAATGTTGTTTTTCCTGCATCGGGATGCGAGATAATCCCGAAAGTGCGCCTGCGATCTATTTCTTTTAAAAAACTCATTTTTTTGTCAATAATTTGCAAAAGTAGTGTTTTTTAAACTTATTTTTAAGATAAAATGAGGTTGAGAAATTACAGTTTAATGATTTTTTTTGTTTGAATTGTGTTGTCTGTTACAATTTTTACTAAGTATGTTCCAGTTGAATAATTAGATAAATCTATAACTGTAGCATATGAATCTATCTTTTTATCGATTATTTTCATTCCAAGATAATTGTAAATTTCAAGATTTGAATTCTCAAATAATTCCTCACTTACTATTGTAAAATTTGTATTGAATGGATTGGGAAAAATTTCAAATTTATTTACAGCTGTAGTATTAGTATTTAGTTGACAATTTGAGGATATAGAAGTAATATTAGTAGTGTTGCAAGTGGTAAAAAAGTCTTGAAGCGTTGCTATTTCAAAATCATCGGCACAAATTGTAGTAAGGTTTGGAAGGTTAGTCCAGCAATATGTTACCCTTGCCTGTTGACCAACTAATTGCATTTTACCATTTTTTAAGTTAATATAGTTTAAATTTGGGTTATTTATAATGTATGCATCGTCTAGCAAAGGGTTTGTACTAAAATCTAAACTAGTATAAAAGTTATATCCACTATTAAAATTTTTTAAATATTGCAAGTTCGTTACATTAACAGAAGTTATCGGATTATATGAGGTGGAAAGCCTTTGTAAATGTATTAATCCTGTAAAATCTGCAGTTGCAATATTATTATACGCTAAATAAAGTAAAGTTAAATTTGTAAAATATGCGATGCCTTGCATATTGCTAATATTAGCTTGATACAAATAAAGTTGATTAACTAACAAAGCCTCACTTACTTGAATCTCTCCATCATTGTTAGTATCAATTTTTATATTTTGATTAAGACTATTAAATGCTGCTGAATTTGTAGTATTAGCACTTACTAGTTTAGCTTTCAAATTTGGGTCTGGAAAAATTATAATTTGCGAAAAGCAAAATATAGGCAGCAAAAATAATAGTAGTAAGAGTCTCATAAATTACATTTTTAAATATTGATTTTATAGGATAAACTAAAAATTAATCTATAATCAATTTTTTTGTTACAAACTCATTATTATTTTTAAGCACAGCAAAATAGGTTCCCTTCGAGAATTCAGCTAAATTAAATTCGTAAAAATCAGATGAAATGCCATCAACAGAAAAAATCTTTTTCCCTGTTTCGTCATAAATTTCTAACGAAGTTGGAGTCGGTACTTTTTCATTAAGGCTTAAAATAAATGTACCGTTCAACGATGGGTTTGGGGTAAAAGTAGCTTCTAGCAATTTCGCTTTAATTTTTTCTCGAGTGTTAGTTACAGTATTGTTTTGATTATGGTTATTTTTATTACCAGTACAATTTTCAAATGATACACCACAAATTATAGGACCAACACAAACACTATTGTCTGGCGAGCATAATTTATAATAAAATATAAAATGATCTATATATTGGTAATTACCAATGATATAATGTAAAAAACCATCAGCATCAAGAGTATAACCATTAGGTAATGGTGTTGATGTAACAATATTAATATTTGAAGCATTTGCAGGAACTCCATTTATTGTTGCATGAATAAATGAGCCACCATAATTTTCAAGCAAGCTGTGGAAAGAATCCTGAAATCCGCCACTAACACAGGCATGAAGTTCCGATTTTGGGTCTGTATGAATATTATATTGAATACAAGGTCCAGGATTATCAGGTGGGCAAGGAGTAACTTCAAATTTACAAGGATTTCCCATTGTCCAACCTGTATTTCCCCCAATATTAACTAAACTAATTTCACTAAATGGATTTGCTGAAGTTATTGTAAGTTGTACATCACCATAGGTGGCACCACAATTCCCATGAATAATAGAACTATTATTAGAGTCCAACGTTAAATTACATAGATTAGTCAACACAGGTGGACTTGGAACATTTGTACCATTTGTACCATTTATAAGTATTAATGCAGTATCGTTTGAATTTACTGCCGTGTAGGTAACTGTTGCGCTGTATACAGCTGGGTTAAAAAAATAATTTATATTACCTTGAGTAGCAGTGCCTGATGGAGCATTTCCAGTAGTAAAACCGTTACCTTCAAAGCTTGCAGGCATGACACAATTTGAATAATTAGCATCTGTTGGGGGTTCATAAACCCATTGCGAAGTACCAGTAACCGATATACTTACCCCATTGCTTTGACAGTATGCATTAGGGCTTAAAGCTGTAGTTGTAATACCAGTCATTAGTTTTTGTCCAAATAATACAGAATTGAAAGAAATTAGTATGAACAAAATAATTTTAATCTGTTTATTCGTTTGTTTGTTTATCATAATACTTAACCCGTTGGGTGTAATTATTTAGAATAAAATATATTAAATAAATATTGGTCAAGAT
>JACMPO010000163.1 GCA_014377455.1 Flavobacterium sp. | reverse complement strand
CCCAGAAGCTTTTTACTATTGGTATAAAAGTTTTAAAATATAATCCGTATGCCTTTATTTCAACAATCAGTTCTAAACAAATACCTGTATCAGCAAGACAAAATTCTTGTTGAGAAAGCGTATAAAAAATATACGAAGTATTTCCATAATCCTGAAATTCAACAAAACATCCGCAGTAACAAAGAAGAACAATTCCAAGAAGGCTTTTTAAAAGCACTTTTTGAAATACTGGGATATACGCTTAATCCATTACCTAAATTTAATTTAACCACAGAATTCAAAAACCTTAAAGGCGCAAAAAAAGCAGATGGTGCAATTCTAAAAGACGGAAAAGCGGTCGGAGTTATAGAACTAAAAGGAACGGACACCAAAGATTTAGAAAGCATTCGTCAGCAAGCGTTTGATTACAAAGCCAGTCATGTGGGTTGTAATTATGTGATAACTTCTAATTTCGAAAAACTGAGATTCTATATAAATGATGCTGTGGAGTATGAAGAGTTCAATTTGTTTGCATTGACAATAGAAAGATTTGAAGTGTTAAACTTGTGTTTATCAAAAGAAAATATTCTTTCTGAAAAACCATTAAAAATAAAAGAAGCTTCAATACTTGAGGAAAAAGAAATTACCAACAGATTTTATGGCGATTACTCATTATTTAAAAGAGAGTTGTTTAGAGATTTAGTAAAACAAAATCAAAACAACGGATTGTTTCGAGATTTAAATGACAAAAAATTTAAGTTGACACTTTTTAAAAAATCACAAAAACTTTTAGATCGTTTTCTTTTCATACTCTTTGCCGAAGACAGAGGTTTGTTAGCGCCAAATACGATTACCACCATAAACAACGAGTGGAAAGCTTTAAAAGATTTAGATGTAGAAGTGCCTTTATATGACCGCTACAAACAATACTTCAATTTCCTTGATACAGGTCGCAAAGGCACAGACAAGAAAGAAGAAGTCTTTGCCTATAATGGAGGATTATTCCAACCCGATGCAATTTTAGATGCTATTATAATAGACGACGAACTACTGCTTCGCCATACCAAACACTTAACAACCTATCATTTCGAAAGTCAAGTTGATGTGAATATACTTGGTCACATCTTTGAACATTCGTTAAACGAAATTGAAAGTATTAATGCAGAAATTGAAGGAACCGATTTCGACAAACAAAAAACCAAACGAAAAAAAGACGGGGTTTTTTATACACCAAAATACATAACGAAGTACATAGTCGATAATACCATTGGCAAACTCTGTACCGAGAAAAAACAAGAAATTGGCATCGTTGACGAAGAGTATGCAAAAGGGCGTAAAAACCGCCATGAAGCAACCATCTTAAAACTAGACCAACAACTGAAAGACTATCGCGAATGGCTACTACAACTAACTATTTGTGACCCGGCTTGTGGCTCAGGAGCATTCCTGAACCAAGCATTAGATTTCTTGATAAAAGAACACAATTATCTCGATGAACTCAACAAGCAACTCTTTGGAGGGTTCTTTGTTTTTCCCGATATCGAAAACCAAATTCTGGAACACAACATCTATGGAGTTGACCTCAATGACGAAAGTGTAGAAATAGCAAAACTATCCTTATGGTTAAGAACAGCACAACCAAAACGAAAACTAACCAGTTTAAACAACAATATCAAATGTGGCAACTCATTGATAGAAAGCAAAGCCATTGCCGGTGACAAAGCATTCAACTGGAAAGAACAATTCCCAGAGGTCTTCAATCCGTCATTGCGAGGAGGAACGACGAATCAATCGGGTTTTGATGTGATTATTGGGAATCCGCCTTATGTTCAATCTCACGCATTAGACGAAGGATCAAAGGAATATATCTATAAAAAATATTTAACCGCAGAATATCAGATCAACACTTATGCCGTATTTACTGAGAAAATTATAAATATAATAAAGCAAAAAGGAATCTATTCTATCATCATTCCTAATTATTGGTTGTCAACAAAGTATGATTCAAAATTAAGAACGTTAGTATTCCTTTTAAATAATTGCTTAGAAATAGTGAATCTTTTTAGAGTATTTGAAGATGCTACTGTAGACACACTGATTTTAACCGGAAAAAAAGGTAATGCTAAAGAGTTTCCTAAAAAAACTAGCATTTGTTCAATTGACAAGTCTTTAGATAGTATAGAAAAAAGATTAACAGCATTGGATGGACGAATATGGTCTTTTGAAGAATTAATTGAATTCAAAGATTTGAATTCAGAGATAAATCTTTCGTTCGATATAAAATTAAATTTAAAAGGAAGCAAATTAATTGGGGATTTTCTTGAAGGATATCAAGGTATGAAGCCTTATGAAATGGGCAAAGGGTTACCCGTTCAGACTAGAGAAATGATGAATGAACGTATTTATAATTCAGAAATAAAACTTGATGAATCTTATTATCCATTAATAGGTGCTGGTAATGTGCAACGATATGTTTTAAAGATTGATAATTCATTTATCAAATATGGAAAAAATTTAGCAGCTCCAAGAAAAATAGAAATATTTTCTAAACCTAGAATACTTTTAAATAGAATTTTCTCCAAAAAAACAATTGACGCAACTTATGTCGAAGAGGTTATAATTAATAATACTGATGTCTTTAATCTTATACCTAAGAATGGATCAATAAATTATTTGAAGCCTATTCTAGCAATATTAACAACTAATGTCTGTTCAACTTTCTTTAAAAATTCAAATGTTAATCTAAACAGACAAGCCTTTCCTAAATTGAATGTCAATAACATACTTGAGTTTCCTTTACCTGATAAATTAAGCGAAGAGAGCATAAATTATCTTTCGGAAAAAGTTGATACAATATTATCATTAAATAAAGATTTACAAAGTGTAAATAGAAAATTTAGCAACTACTTTTCAGGACAATACAAACTTGAAAAACTGACTAAAAAACTAGAAAACTGGTGCGAATTATCATTTGCTGATTTCATTACGGAACTCAATAAAGCCATTAAAACAATAGGACAAACTCCATTCACCAAAAAAGACGAGTTCGAATGGCTGGATCTATTTGAAGAAAACAAAACCAAAGCACAAACCCTAAAATCTCAAATAGAAACCACCGAAAAAGCCATTGATAAAATGGTGTATGAGCTGTATGGTTTGAGTGAGGAAGAGATTGGGATTGTAGAAAATAGTTAAAAATAAAAAAATATGGAATTAAAAGATTTTATTAAACAAAGTATCATCCAAATAACAGATGGTGTAAGAGACGGTCACGAATATATTGTTTCAAATGATTATGGTTCTGGTGTTCGTGATATTACGTATAAAGAAGTGAAATTTGATATTGCCGTTACAACAAATGAAGAAGAAAAAACAGGAATTGGCGGTAAGTTGAATGTGGTGAGCTTTTTCAGCGCAGGTATCGACAAAGAAGATATTTCAAAATCTACTAACTATAATAGAATACAATTTTCATTAAGTGTGGGCATAAGAACCCAAGGCAATTTATAAAATGGTGTATGAATTGTATGGTTTGATTGATTAAGGAATTGGGATTGTGGAAACAAATTAAAAAATTTATTGTAATTTAAAAGAAGTTATACAATGAACGATAAAGAATTAGAAAAGATTGAAAAAATAATTGAAAGCAGTCATATTAATTTTATGATTGGGTCAGGAACTTCTAAGGATTTCTTAGATACATTGTGGAATATTGAATCTTTATTGACTGAATATGACAAAGAAAAAAAGGAAACTCCTCAATATAAATTAATTGAAGCATCAATTAAATATTGGTATTTTGAAAAATGTATGCGAGGTAATTTAAAGTTAATAGAAAATGATTTCCTCCTTTCCGCAGAAAAAGACAAGCAATTTGAGGAAACTTGCAAAAACTATGATGATTTTATAAAAGCAATAAATATTATTCTCCTTAAAAGAAAAACAAATCTTGTAAACAAACAAGTAAATCTTTTTACAACTAATATGGATTTGTTTTTGGACATAACTTTAGACAAGTTAAATATTGAATTTAACGATGGTTTTTCTGGAAAATTTGAATCTTCATTTAGCACTAGTAATTATCAAAAAATAGTTTTTAAAAACAGTTTTCAATATAATGTTCAAGCAGAACTACCTCTATTTAACCTATTCAAACTTCACGGTTCTTTGACTTGGAAACAAGTTAAAGATGAAAAAATTGTATATGATTCAAAACTAATAGCTCTTGGAGAACTTAATAAGATCTCTTTCGATGCTGATAAAGATTTATTACCTCTTGAAAATGAATTTTCAAAATTAGTTGATCTTGCAACTGCCAAAAAAGAAATAGTTTTAGATAAACACATTAAATTTTTAGAGGAATATAAAAATTTAATAATGATCAATCCAACAAAAGAAAAATTTGAATCTACTACACTTCGCTTAGAATATTACGAACAGTTACGTATGTATTCAAATGCTCTAGAAAAAGAAAATTCAGTATTGTTTGTTTGTGGATTTTCTTTCACCGACGAACATTTAAAAGAAATTACTTTAAGAGCTGCCAACTCAAACCCTACGTTAATTATTTATATATTTTGTTTCAATGAAGATGAGAAAAACAAAATTCAAGCATTATTAAAAATATCCAAATTTAACAACATCAAATACTTGTGTGAGTTTTCATTTGCTAAAACTGTAAATAATGTTTTTATTAAAATTGCATCAAAACTTGATGCAAAATCATACCAATTAGTTATAAGCGAAACTAAAGGAGACTCTTTAGAAGCAGCTTCACCGTTAATAGAAACTAAACAAAAAGAGGATGAACCAGCAAAATGATGTAATCTTTGAATCTGTATTGAAAATTGGTTCAATAAACGAGGTAAGAGGTCGAAATATTATTGTTAAAGTTGATAAACAAAAAAATGCCCCGCATTTAATCTTAGATGGTGAAGTAATTAAGAATGTTTCTGTTGGATCATTTATAAAAATTACAAAAGGGTTTAATGAAATTGTTGGCAAAATTGAAGGGGAATTTATTTCAGAAGACAAGACAATTAAAAACAAAGATTATAGTAATTTTCAAGATAAAATAAAGCGATTTCTAAATGTAACTTTAGTAGGTTTTATTGAAAATGGAGCTTTCAAACAAGGTTTACAAGAGCTTCCTTTGATTGAAAATGATTGCTATTTATTAACCCAAGATGAATTTCAATGTATTCATAGTTTTGCCAAAATTGAGGATGATAAAATAAAAATAGGCACTCTCTTAAACGAATCAAGTGTAGAAATAAAACTAGGAGTTGATAAGCTGTTTGCTAGTCATATAGGGATTTTTGGCAATACAGGTAGTGGAAAATCATATTCACTTGCAAAAATTTATCACGAGCTTTTATCGAAATATAAAGACAATAAAAGATTTCAAGAAAATGCTAAGTTTGTTTTAATTGATTTTAACGGTGAATATGCTAATCCAAAAAATGGTAAAGACGATTTTAAAAATATAATTGTAGAAGAAAAATACAAAGACGAATATTGTTTACCTGATAGAAAATATTGTATTTCAAAAAAATCTATTGAGGATCTTGAAATTTTATCTATTCTTCTTGATGCAACTGAAAAAACTCAAAAACCTTTTTTAGATTCGGTAATTAATTATAATATTTATAAAAAAGACAATTTTAGTTTTAATGAATTTGTTAAACAAGAGATTCTTCAAATTATAATAAGTAAAAAAGATAAAGAATTAGGCGTTAAAGTTTTTTATGATTTATTTAAAGATATAAATGACTGCTTTTTTGATAATAAGATTTATGATGAAATTAGAAATTTAATTGGATCTAAATTAGATTTTAATACGCAGACTGGTTCGTATTTTCAAAAAGGAACAACTAATTACACTCAAGCTAATCTTGACACTAATTTTATTCAACCTTTGAATACATTAATAGACAGTATTAAATTTAAGCAAGATGTCATTTTTCATATTAAACTGAAGATTATTCTAAAATACTACAAGGATTTAGTGTCAGGTTACATTAATTCTGAACATATTGGTCCGCTTAAAGGAAGGGCCATTAAAATTTTCAGACAACTTAATGAGATTATTGAAGTTAAAGATGAGGTTCCAGAAACTAATAAAAACTTTACGATAATTTCACTTAAAAATATTACAACGCAATCGATTAAAAAAGTTCTACCCCTTGTAATTTGCAAAGAATTATATGATAAACACAAAAAAACAAATAAAAAGAGAAACCATTATTTAAATTTCATAATTGATGAAGCTCATAATATTTTATCTAAAAACTCAATAAGAGAGAGCGAAACTTGGAAAGATTATCGTCTAGAAATATTTGAAGAAATTATAAAAGAGGGTAGAAAATTTGGAGTCTTTTTAACTATTGCTAGTCAAAGACCTTCTGATATCTCAGATACAATAATATCTCAATTACATAATTATTTTTTACATCGTTTAATCAATAATAAAGATATTGAAGCCATTGGAAGAACAGTTTCTTATTTAGATAAAATTTCATTTGACAGTTTACCAATTCTTCCTCAAGGTGCTTGCATTTTGGCTGGCTTGTCTGCAGATTTACCAGTGGTTATCAAAATTGATGAAATCCCAGATGATAACAAACCTTATAATGAAACAATTATACTTACAAATAACTGGAAGGATAAGTAATTATAATCAAAAAAAAGCATTGAGAAAGATTATATTAAAAAAGAATAAATAATGAATATCAACCTTATAAACATCAGCAAAAAACTAATAGACAATATTGACAATATTGACAACCTTATTGACTCGTATTTTGACCCTATCAAAGATTACACTGACACCGCTCAGGATATTTTCACTCCTATTAAAGCCATCCATTCCCTTTATACTTTTAATAAAAAAAGAAAGTTCAAAAACTTCCTAAAAGCCTATGCAGTAAGTTTGAATGAATATAATTTAAACAACTTCGATAATACAGAAAAACTTAAACGCTATTTAAAAATAGAGCGAAATTTCAATTTTCTAAATGATATCATTGAAAACGCAATCAATGCCAAATCGGTATTTGGTTCAATGATTTTAGGGTATTATGCAGGACAAATCCTCGCCCAAAACCAAAATATTGGCTTCAAGGAACTAATTATTTTAGAAGGGGTAAAAGAACTCAATGATTTTGAGCTTTCCTGTTTTATACGAATTTATAATGTTGCAGATTTATCTAAAACAGTATTCATAACTCAATTGAAAGAAATACAAGGATTCAAGTTCTTTTGTCAATTAACCATCGAAAAGTTGATACAATTACGCTTTATAGATAAAGACCCCGAAATTTATATAGGTGGTGGTAACAAAACACTAAGTTTTGTCTCGGCAGAACCAGCCGAAGAAATCTTCTTTCTAATCAAAGATTTTGCAATTTATAATGAGCTTTTAAACTATGAGTTATAATAATAAATTAAAACCAGTTATGCTAATCTAAGCTTGGCACTCGTGCCCCGCTTACGCCCGAATCCTTTCGGGTGTTTACCCTGATAGGCGCGGATTTGTAAAAAAGTAATTTTCATAACAAAATTAGTTCATAGCGATATTTCTACTGAAAGTCTCAATGCACTTGCCTCTAAAATTTCTTATCATTATGATTTAACTGAGTTAGTAGGTATTGAAGAAGAAAAAATTGAAATTCTTATTAAACATAATGTAATTCCATTTTCTGTAGAGAACTTTGCAGCTCTTAATGATAGTTATGAAGATTTATTAACCCTTTTCGCTGGATTATCCAAGACAAGTTTTTTTAAAAAAATTAGTGAATTGGGTTTAACAAGTTTAAATATTTCGAATTTTGTGAACTCTACCGTTTTTAATACTGCCGAGAAATTGGAATTTATAAAAGTTATTGCTGAAAGTTTAATTATTAATGACCGAAATGCGCAAGCTGCAGTTTGTGACTTCCTTGCCAGTCAGCAAGCAATTTTAATCAGTGACGTTTTAATCAATTCGTTGTTGCAGTCAAGTTCATTATTGAGTAATAAGGTTATTTTATTTAATAAATATTACAATTCTACTTTGCCTATAAGCACTTTAAACGACCGACTCTCCTCTCTTGGAACCCCATTCAATATTCTAACAATTGATAGTAGGGAAATAGTTCATTTATTAAATACAACTGAAAACAATCAGTTCCACACATTACTACGTGGACGTTTGCTAGGCGAAAAGAAAGAGAAAGATGGGATTTTGAAAATGTGGCCATTAAAAAATAAAGCCTAAATCAAAACCGCTTAATCCTTCACTCCTTCCCATCAATCTCCAAAACCAACTCATGCACTTTATCCAATAACACCATCTCTTCCAGAGGCAACATCTGCAACAACAATTCTAAAACACCTCTAACCGCATCATGTGGATTTTTTACATCCGTTACCTCTTCATTACCGGCATCAAGCGCAGCTATCGAAACCTTAACTATAGCTATAATTAGCCATTGCAATTCAATATAACTACCAACATCTAGTGACAGTTGCAATTTTCCCTTTCTTCTTTCATTGGGTTTCAGCACCTGAAAACTATTTTTCGCAAATTCCTTTAAATCTTCAATCGATTCTATTTTATCTTTAGCCATCAGTCAAGTATTTTGATTAGTATTTTCGTTCAGTTTCTCCAGTTTTTCCAGTTCAGTTGCCGCAAGCTTATCTGCTCGTTTTACAAACTCGTTATAACGGTTGCTCAGCACCATATAGTCATGGTACACTACATCATCAATAAATCCATACCGGAGCGAAGTAGTATACCCCGAAAGTATTTTAAGCAGTTCCTTATCTTTCTGCGTTTCGCGAGGAAAGAGTTCCGCAGTCAGTGGTGTAAAATATTCACACAACTCAAAAAGAAAGGACAGGTTGTGATGATTCGGTAGATAGCCAAGAAACAATCTGATTAAACCAAGACAAGTTTGTTCAATAACAAGGTGCATCAAGTACACTTGTATTTTCGTGGCACCACCACTGTCCATGGCTTCCGCTTCCATCAAAAACGTTTTGGTCCGGTCGCGCTGCTGCAAATACATTTTAGCCGACTTGATATTCCTTGTAGGAACTTCATCAAATGGCAAATAGGGAGGCGTAGAAATTTCCTGAAACAATAGTGTCCCACGTTGCATAATCTGGTAAAAAAAGTGTTGTTGGTCGCCAGCTTTTTGATGCAGGGATTTTTTAGAATGCATTACTACCGTAACGGTACAGCGACCACCTGTTTGCTCCTTAACACTATAGGCAATATTTCCTAGAACATCAGATTGAAAACTCTTGGCGATTACAAACATATAGTAATGGTTACTTTCAAAATTCACAGCAGGATCATCGAGAATTGTACTCACCGCCGACTTATTTATAGTTCGCTGTCCAAAACAATATACTGCAGAAGCCGAAACAGAATTGGTTATGATTCTGGTTATAACTTTTAACGGGTTGCCTTCATCAATAGCAATCAATGGACTTTTTGAGCGTGAAAACTCATATTGGCATCTACAAATACATGCTGCAAAAAGCCTACTAACTTCTGTTCGCATCCATTCTTTTTTAGCCACAGCTCCTTCAATCAGTTCCATAGTAATTTCAGGTTGCTCATGCCCATTTTGAACACTATAACACGCACCATTTAGTAGGGCCATTAGTTTTATTTCTTCCTCATTTTCTGAATCAAATAGTTGAGCAAGATGCTTCGAATACTTTCTAATGTGCTTTTGTTGAATAACCAAATCATGTTCTACGATATATTCTCCAGTGAGAAAAATTGAAGCTTCTATTAACATCCATCTAATGGTTTGATGCAAGATATAAGCAGCTTGCAGATAATTTTCACCTCTTACATAGAACTTCACATTTAAAGCCAGTATAAAAGCTGCATAATCTTTACTCTTGTTTTGGCACTTTACTTTTTTAAGAAATCTTTTGTGCTTAAGCTTTTCAGTAAAGTTAACCTCGATGCTTTCAATGGTACTGTAAACAAGTGTATTTTTATTGCAATGCATAGCAAAGAATGGATTACCGTCTTTCAATTCATCTTTTACCCAGTTGGCATCAAAAACCCGAAATGAGAATTGCGGGAATGTTTCAAAAACTTTCCAATAATTTTCGTTGAGTTCGTCCCAAGAATGAGGACTATCCGCTCCAATAATTACCATAATTATTCCGGCGTTAAGGTCTTCTTCTAAATGAGGCGAGAAATAAATCGTATTGGCGTTTGAAAACGCCAATATAAGCGCAATTGCTTTTTCAAGTTCCGCATGTTGCGGATGGTCTTTGCTGATTAATACGTTGTGGTACATAATTCTTAATTTTAATGTGAAACATATCTAAAAAATTGTATTTTTGTTACTGCATGCAAGTAAGCAAGCCTCGGTGATGTACCGAATCATTTTTTACTGTATTGCACATTAAATCTTAATGTTTTTTACATTTGCAACGTTTCAATCACAATTAATACCTTTGAAGTATGACACCAACCAAAAATCACATAGGCAGAAAAATCAGTCGCATCCGCGAGTTAAGAGATATGAAACAGGAAGCTTTAGCACAAGCTATGGGTACCAATCAACAGGCAATTTCTATAATGGAAAATAGTGAAACGATTGATGAAGAAAGATTGGTTGAGGTAGCAAAAGCACTTGGGGTTACACCAGAAGCAATTAAAAATTTCTCAGAAGATGCAGTGATTAATTATTTCAATAATATTTACGATAATGATTTCAGTCATAGTAGTGGAGCATTCGGTCACCATTGCACATTTAATCCTCTTGATAAGTTAATTGAAGCTTACGAAGAAAATAAAAAACTTTATGAGCGTCTTCTTGAAGCTGAAAAGAGAAATAAAAATTAGTTATTTCTTTTATTAGAAGTTGCAAAAAGAACCTACTTTACGGTCTTTTTCTATTTAATATAAAAAATGTTAGAAAGAATAAACAATAGCCATTAAGGCAAATGTTTTTCAATACTAAAAATTATGGACAAAGGACTTAAAGCGAATATTGAAGCACTGATTAAAGCTAAAAGAGGCTTTGAATTCGAAGCTGTTATTAGAGAAATTCACTTAATTAAGTTTGGATCTGATGGTTATCAACCTACTAGAGAACGTACAGATTGGGGAGCTGAGGGGCTAATTTTATCTACGAAAACTATAACTGCTGCTTACGGTCCAGATGCGTATGTTGAAAAACACTTCAAAAAAAAGGTTACAGATGATTTTAATGAATTTCTGAATAATTGGTCTTCTGCAAATAATAATTGGACAATGTATTATAACGGGTCTTTAGCACCTTTACAGCTACAAATATCAGATGATTTGAAAACTATCGCCGATTCTAGATCGATACAAGTTGATAATATCCTGATTAAAGGAATCGAGCAAATTTTGCAAATGATTCACGAAGATTTTTCAAATAAACAAGTAAGACAGTTAGCTGAATATTTGGGTGTTGCAAAAGAGCTTTTAACTTTTGATAATCTTCGCTCACTTATTGATGACTTGATTAAAGATTTAGCAATTAATCCTGAGAATATTAAATACGGTATTCAAATTAATATCAAAGAAAAAATTGCGTTAAACTACGAAATAGAAGATGTTGATGAGGCTACATCTGAGTATGAAGAATTAGCATTGAACGGTACATTAAAAAAAGTATTCGGAATATTGTCAGGATATCAAAGCGAAGAAATAAATTCTCTAAAATTTAAAATAATTACTGATTTTAATAAGCAACGCGGCACATTTAAAGAGAAGTTAGAAACATTAACGGATCTTTACTATAATAAATATTCTAGCGGAAATGATGATGAATTTTATATGTACATACGATGCGTTCTTGTATATTGTTTTGAACAATGCATTCTAGGAAAAAAAACTAAAGAAGAATTAAAGGGGGAAACATTATGATATTACCACATCCTGAGAGCGACTTAAATTTGAACCTAATGGTTGTCGGTAGCGATATTGTAGAAATTTTGAAGAAAAAGGGAAAAGGATCTGGATATGTATTAATAGAAAGTATTTTAATTGACTTCTTACAAGGTGACAAAAGGAGAACTCCTGATTTGTTTGTCTTCTCATTGATATTCCTATTTTCAGTTGGTCTTATTGATCGGAAAGATTATAAAATTAAGTTAGTTTCTGAAAATGTATCGGAAAAAATTGATAATCAAATAAAACTATTTACATAAATGTTAATTAGATTATACTCAGAAACTGGCCTTTTAGTTGAGAATTTAGAATTCCAACCAGGTATTAATATAATATACGGAAAATACTCAAAAGATAAAGAAGCAAAAGGAATAAATGGTATTGGCAAATCTTCTTTGGTTAGACTTATAAATTATATGTTACTTAGCGATTCGTCTGAAAGGGAATTTAGAAAAACCAAATATAATTTTCTTCGTTCTGAAAACCATTCTTTAATTTTAGAATTTTCCGTTAATGGCAAAAAACATTTTATAAAACGCGAGTTTGATAATGAAAATTTAATTTGGCACGGAACTCAACCTAATAAGTTGAGTGATTATGATAAATCAGAAATGCTAAGTATTCTCTCAGGTCAATTATTACCTGTTGAAAATAATGAGGTTTATTTAGAAGGGAATAGATTTAGAACCTTAATGCAGTTTTTCATTAAAGACGATATTCAGAATAAAGGAAGAACTGATGCCACCAATTTTTTTAGTTTCACCCCTAACGCAGTCGAAAAATACATTTATAACTTCTATCTATTGAATTTGCCAACGAAAAATCTGATTAATTTCAATGAAGTTGCAAAGGACTACAAGAGTTACTCAAGTGCACTTAAAACACATGAAGAGAAACTTAAAATAGAAACAGGCAGAACGATTGAGGAATATAGATCCGAAAAGCTAAAATTGGAGACGAATGTTGCTTTATTGAGAAAGCGTTTAGACGGCTATGATTTCCGGGATACACATACTGAAATTGAAAAAAAACTAAGTGAAATAATTTCGCAAATCAATATTAAATCTCAAGAGTATCATGAAATTAGCCAAAGATTAAAAAACATACGAGACTCCTACCAAGTCAATCAAGATATTGATACGGAAAAAATTAAAAAACTTTATAATGAGGTGCAAGCAAATTTCGGAACTTCTGTAAAGAAATCACTTGATGAAATAATAGAATTTAAAAAAGAAATCTTAGAAAACCGCAACAAGTTTCTTGTCAACAAAGAACGAGACCTAGTTGAAACAATTGATGTAATTTTTAAAGAGTTGTCACGATTAGAAAACTCGAGGACTAAATTGCTGGGAGAATTAAAGGAAAAAGGAGCTTTAGATAAACTAGAAAAAACATACGAAGATCTACTGACTGAACAAAGTTATTTGGAAAGGCAAAATTTAATTCTCCAGCAAGTAGATGAATACAATGTTATTTTGAGTGATTTAGAAGTTGCACTGAGTGCAACCAAAAAAGATGTTGTATCTGACATTCAAAGATCACATTCAAGTCTTGACGAATTGAGAAAACTATTTTATGAAATATTGGAGGCAACTGTTTATATGGATGAGGAGCCTCTTAGTGGATATTTTGATGTTGCTGTAAATTCAAAAAGTAAAAAAGGCACATTACCTTTTAAAATTGATGTAAGCATACCTAAATCTGGTTCTCATGGTCAAGAGGTTTTAAAAACTATCGCTTATGACTTAATGATATTTATTAATGCGGTAAAACAACAAAGAAATTTGCCTGATTTTTTAATTCATGATGGGGTATTTTACGGTATGTCGCATAAAACAATGGTAAATATCCTCAATTATATCCATATGAAAGCTGCAGAACTTAATGAAATCAAACAATTTCAATACATCGTCACATTTAGTGAAGATGAAGTGGAGGTGCCAATAGATAAAAAAGATTTATATGGCGAATTCTCTTTTAATTTTGACCTAAAAAAAATCATAGTATTAGAAGACATAGAAACCAAAATGTTATTCAAGAGAGATATTCGACAATAATTGCTTGAAATATAGATTTAAAATCCGCTTATTAGAAACAAAAAGACCCGTCAAAAGCGAGTCTTTGTTTTATTCAAATAATGTTACATCCTTTTTAATCTGTGATCTTGATGTACAATGAAGAAACAGTGCCTCCTTCCAATGGCAGTCTTTTAATTTAGCATCTGCACCACAATAACACGGGGTATTTCGCCGTGGTTTCGGTTCAGCTAGGCAGCGTTCTAAAAAAGTTCTAATAACTTCTTTGTCACTCACTCCAATAAGTATTTGATACAATTCAATGGTTCCTTTCTCATGATGATCCCATTCTTCCAGCCCAGTCGCATCACCAAACTTCTTAACCAGTGCCCACGAAAAATAACGAGGCAGGTAATAATCGACGAAATCTGTAACACGGAGTCCGCCCGCTGCAATAGCATTAGCAATATAAGTATGCTCTAGGCAAATACCTCCATTTTCATCCATGTGATATTTCAAAGACTTTTCAAAATGATCATCACAAAGCATTAATATGGGAAATGAGTTTGGGTATTTACTATCTACTGCAATAACAACTTCAAACGATTCTATCAAATGTTTATCTGCATCTAGCAAGTAGTATTGTCCTGAAAATCGCTTATACTTCTCTACCCCTTTTTTGTTTCGAATATTTACAACACCATCATATCGAAGACCTGGATTAAGTTCAACAACTGAATCCTTATCATCTTCAAAATTTTTTATTTTCTTATTACTTGTTCGTAAAATAAGGTTTGTAACCGGTAGCATTTTGTTGTAATTGAGAAATATTATTTAAAACGTTTGTGCTCGCTGGAAGAATTACATCTTTAAACTTTAATTCCCCATCATCAGTTTCTTCTACAGACGGATGGTTTTTCAGATATCGTCTCCAGTTAAATTCGTGTTGTTTATAAAAAAACTTTTCTTCCGGTATTTCGTAGATATAATCGTAGTCTTCACCCTCGCTCTTATAAGGTATATTTTTGAAATAATCAGAGTGACTGATTTTATAGTTTTTTATATTGTCGCCTACCACCACGCCGTTGCTGCCTGCCTGCCCCTGCATCTTACATGGCAAACTTGTGTGAAGTCCGGTCGTCGTGACCTCACTGCATTCACCAATACCCGCGTTGTGCCAAAGTGTATCGTCATCATCTCCAAAATCAATTCCAATGCGGCTGTAAATACGTTTCACACCTTGTTCATCAAACATATTTCTTAGATCGTTCTCCATAAAATAGCTTATAAAAGATGCAGCCATAAGAGAATTGTCAACCGCTTTTTGTTTGGTCGTATTCCGGCTGCCAAAATAAATCATCAGTCCATCACCTTGCAGTCGATGGATATAACCGTCAAAATACCAGCAGGTATGTATGGCCGCCATTTGAATTACCCGGCAAATATTTGCCACCACATCAGGGTCATATTTTTTGAAAAGTCCTGTAGAGTTTTTAATATCAACGAACATAGTAACAATGTAGTGATACTCGCTGTTATTGGTATTTTTTAAATGTGAAAAACTTGGATGTGAGCCTAATTTTTCAGCATGCTTTACTTCGGTTCCTGTAATAGCATTAAGCGCACTAAGGCTTCTAAAATTAGCTTCCCTTTTATTCTCATTTAGCCAATTCATTGTTGGATTTGTTTCCATAGCCGGCGCACCCAAACCTTTGCTGAATGTCATTTTCGATTTATTTTGTCCTTTAGACCCGGTACGTAGCATATAAGCTATATCGTCCGCATAATTTTTGTATAATATTTGTTTCATTTTTTATAATATTTTAATTCCAATTATTGTAATGCAGATAAAAACAACTATGAGAAAATAACTGGCAGTACGCAGATAAGAAAACTTCTTGTGCAATCCTTTTGCTAAAAGGTGTACCTGATTCAAATAATCATTCATTTGTTTAGATTTTGACATTTCTTCGTAGGCAGTTTCAAATTCCTTGTTACTTATACTGGCTACACAGCTGTAGTTAAGCACTGATATTTTTTCGCCTGCCTTATGTTTTGACACATAAGGAATAATGCCACGAATCACAAAAAAAATGCTTACTAAGCAAGCTGTCAACGATATCCAAATTAAGACGATGATTGAGTTTGAACAAAAAAAATCATCTTTAATAGTATAATATCCAGTAATAATACCACCAAATAAAAATGTAGTCAGAGTCAAATAAAGGCTGCACTTATTGTTGACACTATCATAATAATGGTCATATCTATCAATTGAATGCTTTAGCATATCTGTCTTTTCCAGCGTTTTCATTGTAATAGTTTTTTTAATAATTAAATTCATTAGCCCATTAATATCGGGCTAATGATCTTTAAGATAATTCGCTACTTTTCTTTGCGAACCCCTTTAAAAGAAGTACCATCTTGCTTTACATCCATAAATCAGCAGGTGTTAGCATCGCGCTTAACCCATTGCTCGGTTTTGGAATTAAAAGTTTGACTCCTTTCTTTAACAGCACCAATACGGTGACCGTCGCCACTTGGCGGATTTTTTGCCATCGCTTTCAGATTTAGTGTAGTCAAACAATTTAAGATTGAGGCGTTCGACTAAAAACCCAAGGAATAATTAGGTAATAAATAGAATTCTATTACTTTTGCAGAAGAAATTACTAGCTACCATACTTTAAATTTCAACTGACCGAAGCGCTATTCCAGTTTGCTTCGGTTATTTTTTTATTTTTTCATAAGCAACAATACTATCAATAGTATGAATAAGAATACTGTCTTTTGATTTTACATCTTTAATAAAAGCATCACATTCTTCTTCACTCATTATTTTCAATTTAAAAGCTTCTAAAAGAATATCCATAGTAGTCAAATAAACAATGTTATGCGTTTCACAATAAAGCCTAATATCTTTTAAATTACTACTTGCTATATAATCACTTGTATGTCTTGCCACTGCCATGCACGCAGCTTCTCCAACTCCTTTAGTCTTTTTGAGTATCGCGTACTCCTTTATAATTTCAATGTTTTTCGGCATTGGCATTATTTCAATTTTTGTATAAGCAATGAAATTCCCAACAGGAATTCTATTACTTGGTCTTGTCATCAATTCATCATAAATTTTATCAAGAATTACAAATCTTCCAGGATAAATTTTAGGCAAAAGCAATTGTTTACCAGATTTGATGAAATGAATTATAACATCACAATCTAATAATATTTTTGGCTCACTAGATTTCTTTGTCATCTTCTTTAACGTTTAAGTTATCAACATCAATGCCTATATCAAACATTAATGACAGATAGTGACTTTCAGAAATCTTTTCTTTATCAAACAACTCTTTTGCTTTAATGCCATAGTTCCCTACTACACTTGCTTCGTCTGTTGCTTCATAGAGCTTCACAGAATAACCATGTTCTATTGCACTTTTCTTTACATCTTTAGTATACCTTGAATAATCGGAACGTAGTAATCCTATTTTATCTAATCGAATTAATATTGCAGATCTAGAAACCCCAAAAAATTGTTCTAATTTAATGATGGTTGCAAGTGATATTTCACCACCCCACGCCAATTCAGCTTCAGGTATTTGTTTAATTATTCCAGCTTCAGGCATCAATAAATAAGAACTAAAAATATCAGCATTATATTCTTCTCTGTCCTTCTTATCAAACTTTCCTGCTTTACACATTTGAAAACTAAAAACTTCTTGTACAAAAAGATGATATAATTCATGACCAATAGTAAAATGCTGCCTTCCAACAGAATTTTTAGTATTAACTAACATGAAATTATTATTTTTAGTTTTCAAAGCCATTCCAGAAAAATCTCCATTCAACGGACGATAAACTGTTAAAACATCTAATGTTCTTAAAAGCTTTTCAAAATCTATCGGGGCATCATCACTAATGCCATACAATCGCCTAAATTTATTGGCGCGCACCTCTAGTATTTTATCATTAAATGCTACCATATAAATTATTAATCTTTAAATAATTTTTAACAATCTTACCAAAAGCGGCCATGTTCTCCATATCATCGCTTTCAAAATCATCTTTTCTAAATGCAAAAACAACTTCGGCTAATGCTTCATCAACATTATCAACAAAAAAAGCTTCTAATTCAACCCCAAATAAATCAGATAATTTTTCTAAAACCTCAAGTGGTATTTCCCTACCTTCATTTTCATAAAAACTAATCATTTCTCTTTTTATTCCTAAATACTCTGCGACTTTATCTTGTGTATATCCATATTTTTCTCGCAATCCTTTTATTACTAATCCTGTTGTTGTTTCCATCATTTTTAAAATTATAAGGTTAAGTAATCTATTTTCAAATTCAAAATATGTTACAAAGATATGTATTTTTTTCAAATTAAACTAAATTGTACAATTTTTATTAAAACAATAAATATTAAAATATATTCAATAAACAAACCATTTACATTATTCAACTAATTAAATTTCAAACAAAAACGATAGTAATCTGGTAGTAAAAGGAAGTTTTACATTTCAATTACCACTCCTTCCCAACGCTCCAAAAAAAATTACTGTCATGGTTTTTATCCCAACGCTCATCAAGCACTTTGCCTGATGGCAAGAAAATTATGCATAAATTGAAATTCATATATACCATCAAGCAAAGAGCTTGTCCAACGCACAAAACAAAAACACGTATGCTTCGCAACTCATGCCAGTAATTTTTTTCCCCAAGCTGTGTTACATAACGTGGCATTATAGTGCATGTACAACTTTACTACTTATAATGAAATTCAAATATGCCCTATAATAACGTTATGTAAAACAGCCGCAGACCCAACGCGCTTGTGGTTTACTCCAGGACAACTTTTTGAGCAGCTTCCATCGCTCCAGCCAGCCGCTCAAAAAACCGTCCTTCGCAAACCACTGTCAAAATTCCGAACAACATTTTCTTTAATTTACAAATATATCTT
This sequence comes from Flavobacterium sp., assembly GCA_014377455.1. GTDB lineage: Bacteria > Bacteroidota > Bacteroidia > Flavobacteriales > Flavobacteriaceae > Flavobacterium. The sequence continues at coordinate 1,706 of JACMPO010000163.1, read as the reverse complement.
TCGCAAGAACTTTACAACTGTTTTATCAGCGTTATGGTTAAATCGGTAATATTTTCATTGATTTTGTGCGTGCTACAATTTCAAAACAACCAATTTTATAATTCATAATTCTCAATTCATAATTACTTTTTGGCACCCACAAAACCAAAAGACCCAGCAAGAGTGTGGTTTTTTATTTGCCAGTATATTAGTAGTAATTGTTTTTACGATGGCCAAGATGCCATTAAAATTCCAAACAAATTTTTCTAAAAACTGAACACAGTCAACTGAACACTATTTTTGGCATCTAGCCATCATAAAAACAATCTAAAGCATCCAAGTAAGCAAATAAAAAAACCACACACTTGCGTGCACTTCTGCACCATCGCACTCGGCTAGAGCTTTCATTGTTTTTGTAAGTGTAATAAATTGCTTTACAAATTCACTTCTAACATTCACAATCCCGATAAAGCAATTTATTACACCCACAAAATCAAGCCCAAGTAAGAGTATGAAATTTCAAAACAGAAAAATTATCGGAATGGAATTTTATTCCTTTTTTCTGTTTTAAAATTTCATACCCTTTCTGAAGAACATTTTCCTTCTAATCAACATTTTTTAAATCCAATTTAATAAGAACCTTATTGGATAGTAGAAAAATAAAAAAATAAATAAAAGAAAGTAAAGGTAAGTTCCAGTTTCAAAAAAAGAAAGTTCAGGCCCTACGGGTTTTCAAAAAAATCTCCACCCTAAATTCTCATTCGCATCAACATTTGATTGCAATCGAAATTCCATTTCCGAACAAGATTATCTTAAAAACCCGGGTAGTATTTTTTTTAAAAAACTTGCTTTTTTTGAAACCTCCACTTGAAGGATGACTTTCTTTTTTTTCTTTTTTTCTTTTGAAAATTTTATGTGTGGGCGATGCGTAGCGAGCAGCACTAGTTTTCAAAAGAAAAATTTTGAAAAGAAGAAAATTTAATTCTAAAAGCCGAAAAAATGCTAAATTTTATTATTAAAACGCACCGAAAAGGTACTGTATATGTCAAACCTCATTTATTCATACTTAACAAAGGGATGAACAGCGGGAAACCCCAAAAAGAGGCATTCACGAATAGTTTTGTAGTTATTTTTCAAAATCAAGAAGATTGCGAAAGTATCTATTTTGTGGCTTATAGCTTATGGCAGACCAAATTTTGGCATCAATATTTGGTAGGTTCTGTAATTCCGTTTTTACGTCTTCCGGATTTTTCAAGAGAATTCAATCCTAAAGCCAACACAATGATGCAGGAACACGAAGAACATCAAAAAAATATGGCTGCGCTCAAAATTTTGGAGCAAAAGGAAAAACAATTTCACGAAAACATCAATTTAATAAACGATTTGAGAAGAGTGATTTTGTACCGCTATTGCAAACGATAAATCTTTCAATTTTTAAATCTTTTAATGATTAAATCTTCACAAATGAAACTATTTATTTTGTACCAAACCGACAATTGGAAATCCAAGGCATCAAGAGTATGTTTTGGCGTTTTCGACTCAAGAGCCAAAGCCATTGACAGCGCAAAATGGCAAGAATTGTACAATCATAATTCAGAAATTGTGGTTTTAGAAGTTACACTAAATCTATTTGAAGAAATCTAAAAAAAATACCCAATCCAAGTAGGAAAGGGCATTTTTAAAATCTAATCCAAAGGTCACCACAACTAGAATTAGACTATTTTTTG
>JACMPO010000162.1 GCA_014377455.1 Flavobacterium sp. | reverse complement strand
TAATTACTAATGTCATTATAATTAAAAAAATGTAGGCATCACAGTTTTTAAATTTAAAAAAATCTATTTTGTACATTTGTAAAAATTAAGAAAATTATGCTACAAATAGGACAACACAACTCACTCACCATTTTAAGAGACACTAAAGTAGGACTTTTTTTAGGAAATGGAAACGAGGTGGATGATGTGTTATTACCAAATAAATATGTGCCAAAAGTTTTTGAAATAGGTGAAGAAATAACTGTCTTTGTTTATCTGGATCATGAAGAAAGACCAGTTGCAACTACTCTTGAACCGTATATTTTTTTAAATGAATTTGCACTTTTAAGAGTAAATTACACAAACCAAATAGGTGCCTTTATGGATTGGGGTTTAGAAAAAGATATTTTGGTGCCTTTTAAAGAACAAGCGAGGCCAATGGAAAAAGGCAAACGTTATCTTGTTTATCTATATAAAGATGAAAAAACTAACCGACTTGTAGCTTCGAGTAAAACCAACCAATTTTTAAAAAACGAAAATATTTCATTAGAACGAAATGATGAAGTCGATTTGATAATATCTCACATTACAGATATTGGGATTAATGTTATCATAAATCAAAAATATAAAGGATTAGTTTACAAAGATGAAGTGTATGATGAAACAATTAGAACAGGAGATAAAATAAAAGGTTTTATTAAAACGATAAGACCTGATGGGAAAATAGATGTTTCGCTACAAAAACTAGGATTTGAAAATATCGAACCAAATTCTGAAATTATTCTCAATGAACTTCATGCAAGTAAAGGATTTTTAAAACTTAATGACAACTCTGATCCAAATGATATTAAAACTATTTTGAAAATGAGTAAAAAAACGTTTAAAAAATCAATAGGGCTTTTGTATAAAGAAAAACTAATTGAAATTAAAGAAGACGGAATCTATTTAATAAATTTATAATTATATTTTAACTTAAAATGAAGAAATATTTAGTTTTAATACTATTCGTAATTTTATTTTCGTGTAGAAGTAAAAAACCAGTAACCAATCCCAACAATTCAAATACAAATATAGAAAATCCAATTCCATATAAGCGATTTGTAATTACTACAAAAAATGAAGTTGAACCAGAAAAATTAAAAAAAGCAATTGAACTTGGCAAACGTTTATTGGAAACTTGCAACACTTCCCGATTTAAAAGTTTCAACTCTAGCGAAGCTACTCAAACAGTAATTGAAAACGCTACTTCTGAGAAAATTTCAAAAACATGTCAAAAAATCAATTTTAGAAACGGTAAATTTCTTGATTTAATTTTATTAGATATTACACATGATATCGAAACTAATGATTACATCTTTAGATTTGATATTAAATATGTAAAAACTTTTTATCAAAGAGAACTAAAAATAGTGATGAATAAAGATAATAAAGTGTCATCTATCGTTTCCAAAGAAGTTACAAAAAAACCTTTTTAATAAATAGATATATTTTGTGTTTTGTAATGTGATACAATGTTTAGTGATCATAATTACTACCGCCTCCTGCCTTAAAAACTTTAAAACAGGGCACAAGGCGGTAGCAAGTTGCCCTAAAAACTTCAAAACAGGGCACAAGGCGGTAGCAAGTTGCCCTAAAAACTTCAAAACAGTGCACAAGGCGGTAGCAAGTTGCCCTAAAAACTTCAAAACAGGGCACAAGGCGGTAGTAAGTTGCCTTAAAAACTTCAAAACAGGGCACAGGGCGGTAGTAAGTTGCCTTAAAAAGGTTGAATATATGGTACGTGCCATTATAATAAAAGCCTGCTTAAAGGTATATGTGTCTATATATTCGTGCTAATTTGTGTAATTTGTGGCTGCACTATTTCATAATTTAAAATCACTACTATTTAAGGATAACGCTTTGTATTTATGAAATATTGGAATAATGCAACTCTTTTAAGAAATTATGTAAAACTCAAAAATTGATTTTTTTGCAGTTTTGTAATGTGAAATTTAATTCACAAACTAATTTTTTAAAATGATACCAAACATTGGAATTTCTGCAGCAAACTTAAAATCAGTTACTCAAATACTCTCAGTTGTTTTAGCTAATGAAGTAACAATTTATACTAAAACGCGAAAATTTCATTGGAATATTTGTGGAGATAGTTTTATGGAATTGCATAAATTGTTTGAAAATCAATATAAAGAAATCGAAGAATCTATAGACGAAGTTGCAGAAAGAATAAGCAAACTTGGTAGTAAGGCAATTGGTACTATGGAGGAATTCATGGGCAATACTACAATTAAAGAACATGCAGGAGTTTATCCTATCTCGAAAGAAATGATTAAGGAATTATTAGAAGATCATGAATCTGTGATTATTTCACTTCGAAAAAATATAGATGATTGTTCAGAAAAATATAAAGATGTTGGCTCATCAGATTTTTTGACTGCATTAATGGAAAAACATGAAACTATAGCTTGGACATTAAGACGCTATTTTAACTAAACATATTAACAACCTTAAATAATAATAATTATGAGTAATTTACTTTACACAATTGCAGTCATTTTGATAATACTGTGGGCAATCGGATATTTCGCTTTCAGTTTAGGATCAATAATTCATATTCTTCTTGTAATTGCCGTTATAGCAATTCTTTTTAGAATTATCAGAGGAAACAGAATTTAAAAAATAAATAGTAGTATTGGTTAGTGCTATTGCGGCGCAATTGAGGTTCATTTCCCATAAAGATGATACTGAGATTGCGCTATTTTTTTATATAAATCAAAGCGAATTAAAATTAAAGTCCCAAGGTAAATTTATGTTATACTTTAATTTTCCATTTGCAACTTCTAGTGGACAGTTAAAATTATTTACATATAATCCACCAGTACCCAAACCTTGAGGCATACCATTTTTTTGTAAATAAGTCCACTGACTAATGGCGTTTAAACCAATATTGCTCTCTAAAGCAGAGGTAATCCACCAACCAATATTGTATTTAGTTGCCAAATCAATCCACTCTTTTGTACCTCGAAATCCACCAATAAAACTCGGTTTTAAAATAATAAATTGCGGTTTTATAGTTTCCAAAAGCTTTTGTTTTTCATCTAATGTAAATATACCTATCAGTTCTTCGTCTAAAGCTATTGGAATTGCTGTACACTTGCACAAAGCTGACATTACATCATAATTTTTAGTTGGAATAGGCTGTTCAATACTATGCAAGTCAAATTCAGATAACTGATTAATTTTAGATAAAGCGTCATCTAAACCAAAAGCACCATTTGCATCAACTCGTATTTCAATGGTTTGGGAATCAAAATTTGAACGTATAAATCGCAATAAACTTAGTTCTTCCTGAAAATCGATTGCACCTATTTTAAGCTTAATACATTTAAATCCATGTGCAATTTTATCTTCGATTTGTTGTTTCATGAACTCTTTACTACCCATCCAAACCAAGCCGTTTATTAAAATTTCATCTTCATTGTTTGTAAATTTAGATGGAAATAATAAAAACGGATTTTCAGATTCTAACGATTGAAAAGCAGTTTCCACACCAAATTGAATGGAAGGAAATTCTAACAACAATTCCCACAGTTTATCTTTACCTAAATTTATATTGTTACAAGTCCATTTGAGTTTTTCTTCATAATCTGGTCGATCATCACAACTTAAACCTCTTAAAATGCCACACTCGCCTATTCCATTTTTACCATTTTTTTGAATAATAATAAACCAAGTTTCTTTTTGTTCCATTACGCCTCGTGAGGTTCCAGAAGGACTTTTGAACTTTAAAATGTATTTATGATAAGTTGCTGTCAATGTTATAATAGAATGTTTAAATTATAAAAATTATTCTAAAACGCGTATTATCTTTTTGAAATTATCTGGTGGTAAACCAAACTTTTCAAATTCTTTGAAATCAGTTTTAACTTGATCAATCCAAGTTTTGCCATTTTCTAAATTCTGATTAGTATATTTTTTATGAATATCTTTCGCTTCTGAAACCCGATTTGTAAACATATATACATGAGCTAATTTCAGTTGAAGCATTATATCTGAAGCATCTATTTGCAATCCTTTATTAAAATCATCTTCTGCTTTTGAAAATTGTTTGGTTAACAAATAATAATTTCCAAGAAACATATAATCGCGTGCTGAAGCTTTATTTTTATTGATAATTTCAGTATTTAGTACATCTATAGCTTCTGTTATTTTACCTTTATTAAATAAAACTTGCGATTTTTCACGAACAGAATCATAGTATTTATTTAGTTCGCCAGTTTGTTTTAAACTTTCTTCAATGGCTTTTTTAATACTATTATTTTTCTCGATAGTAAGTAATTTATTAAATTCACCAACTTTATATTTACTCGAAATAGATTCTATAAAAGCAACATAAAATTGTTCTTTATTACTTAAATTTTTTACGAAATCAAATTTTTGAACTGACTTTAATAATTCTTTTTTGGAATTTGTGTCCCATACATGACTAGCTTTATTATCGATCCATGGAACTACCTCTACAGTAATTTTTTGTTTCATTAACCAATTGTTACTTTCAAAAGCAAACCATAAATTTTGAGGATTATTTGATAAACAATTGGAGTTTCCATTAAGTAATTTGGCATCTTTATTTAAAGCAACATTTTGTGTGAAACAAGCATCGGTCGTTTTGCCAGTTTTAGTATAATTAGACGCAGAAGTTACATTAGTGAAAATGGCATATTTACATTTATCATTTCCTGCAATGGTTGACATTAAAAAGATTGCTCCTGCAGTTCCTTGACTAATTCCAGTGGGATCAGGAATTGCTTTTAAAATTGAAACTAAACTTCCTGACAGTTTTTGATTATCATCTAAAATAGTAATCCTATAAACTACTTCAGTTGTCCCAGCAGGAAAATCGGCTGTTTTAAGTATTTTTTTTTCACCAGCTCTAAGTGAAATAGTTTCATTAGTTGTTCGAATATTATCCCAATAACCATCGATAGATTGAGAAAATAAAGTTGAATAATATAAAAGAAAAAGTAGAACAATTCTAAGTTTTGAAATCATCGATTTTGCAATTTCATTAATTATTTCAAATGATACTTATAATTTAAATGGTAATACTTTCTCCTATTTCTAAAAGCATTAAATCTTTACTCGCATCAAAAAATTTCTTTTTGGCTTCATCATGATTGATTTCAATATACCCAAAAGTATCATAATGATAACCAAGTACTTTATCACAATCAACAAAATCAGAGGCAATAATGGCATCATCTACATCCATGGTAAAATTATCTCCAATAGGCAAAATTGCTAAATCGAGTTTTGTTCGCATCGCAATTAGCTTCATATCCATAGTTAAAGCGGTGTCGCCAGCAATATAAATGTTTTTATGTTCTCCTTCAATTACAAATCCGCCTGGATTTCCACCGTAAGTGCCATCGGCAAATGAACTAGAATGAACGGCATTAACATATTTTAATTTACCAAAATCAAATTTCCAACTTCCGCCATGATTCATCATGTGACATTTAAATTTTTTATCCAAGTAATAAGTAGCCATTTCAGCATTACACACAATTATTGCATTTGGATTATGCTCCATCAATAATTCTACATCCAGCGTATGATCCTGATGTGCATGAGTAAGTAAAATATAATCTGCCTTTAAAGAGTTTAAATTGATATGACTGGCTTTAGGATTTGCAGATATAAATGGATCTACAATGATATTTTTTCCACTAACTTCTATTCCAAGAGAGGCATGACCAAAGAATGTAATTTTCATTATTTTATATTTTTAATTGAATTTATTAGATATTAAATACATGATCAAATCTGACACCAAAAAGATTAATGCCAATGATAATAACACTGATAAAAAAAATGTGCTCAAGGCTAATTTTTTTAATTCAGGATCTAGTAATCTAGGTTCTTTATTTCTGTAAACAGTTAATAAATGACTTAAAATAGGGAAATAAGCCACTACAAAAATATATTGATCAAAATTAAAATGGTTTAAAATTGCAAACATTAGGACTAAAATCATAGCAGAAATTACTAAGAAAAAATGATATTTTTTTGCCCAGATTCCACCACGTTTTACTACAATGGTATTTTTTCCAGCTTTTCTATCGGATGTTTCATCTCGCATATTATTTAAATTTAAAACGCCTACACTTAAAAATCCAATAGCGGTCGCTGGTAATAATAAAAGCCAATCTATTTGCTTAGAAAACATAAAATAAATTCCGAAAGTACTTACTAAACCAAAAAAAATAAAAACAAAAATATCACCATAACCGCGATATCCGTAAGCTCCAGAACCAACAGTATATCTTATTGCAGAGGCAATTGCTAATATTCCAAGAATTAAAAAAATAATAGAATATACTAAATATTCTCCCTTAAATGAACAATAAATTAAAGCTAATGCTGAAAACATTGTTAAAATAGAGGTTAAAGTAATAGCATTTTTCATAGCCTTTGGCGATATGACACCACTTTGAATTGCACGTTTTGGTCCTACTCTATCTTCATTATCAGTGCCTTTCACTCCATCTCCATAATCATTTGCGAAATTTGATAAAATTTGAAATCCTAAGGTTGTTGACAAGGCAAAAAGCACAATTTTCCAATTGAATAATCCCTGTGATATAGCATAAAAACTTCCCACCAAAATTCCGGATACAGATAAAGGAAGTGTTCTAAGTCTGGCAGCTTGAATCCAATGTTTCATTTTTTATATTTGATTTTTATTTATTCTGACTTCACAAAGATATTTAATATTTTAAATTTAATATTTACTATTGTTCCTACATCCAATTGCTGTCGGATATTTCTATTTCATACAACCAAAGGTTTACATAACTCTGAATTTTAGCATAGTTTCCTAAAAAGAAACTAATATTTCCACCAGCAGTATGCATTGTTATGGTACCAATATTTAAATTTTTATGCCAAAATAATTGTGATGTTGTAAGTGCTTGAATTTTCTTAATTTCAATTATTTCATTTTTAATATCCCAAGCGCCACTTTGTTTTATAATAAAACTATCATTGATGAAAATTCGATAATTTCTAAACCCAAAAATTAAAATTATCAACACAAAAATACTGTAAAATAATGCAACTAGATTATATTCAAATAAGGAAGCATCTGCATAATTACCAATAAGAAAAAAAACAAAATAAGGTAAAGCAATCAATAAGAAAATCGAAAATCCTAATTTTCTAAAGTTGGGAATAAGCATTTCACCTTTTTTTGGTAATTGTTTAAAAATCAGATTTAAAATCACATCTTTTTCGGCCAAGTTACAGCCTGGAATTTCGATTTGCGATTTAGATTGTTGTTTTTCATCGCTTATAGCTTGTTTGATTTTAATTTCGAGAACATCTAGTTTTTTCTGAAAATAATTCTGAACAACAGTTACAATTTGAACTTTTTCTGGTTTTAAAATGGTGCTTTGTGTACTTATTAAACCATAAGATAATAGCAACGAACCTTTTTGTTTAGAAATGGTATAGCCAAAATATTTAAGTAGTGTTCTTCCCAAATTAATAATAAATACAATAATAAAAATAAACGCTATAAAAATTAAAATTCCGTAAATAACACGATAGTTTGAAAAAAAACTTTGAATCTTGTCGCCATTTATAATATTCTCTTTATGAATTTCTCTAAGGTTATTGATCCCCGTGATTAAAAAAGTCAAAATTAGTCCGATACTTTTTACATAATTAGATGTGAATCCAATTTTTATTAAACTAAGTAAATTTATATTAAGAAAAGGAATATTTTCAGAAAGAGCTTCATCGGATGAAGAAATTATATTTGTAGCACTACTATTATTTTCATTTTCCAATAATTTAGCTTTTAATGCAACAGCCAAATTATGAGAAATAGCTTTAATATTTCCTTCTTTTTTATCAGTACCAGCTGTATCAATTGTGATAGCATAAACTCCAATAAGTCGTTGAATTAAATTTTGATGAATACTAACTTGTTGAATTTTGTTGAGTTGTATTGTAGTTTTAGTTTTATTAATAATCCCTTCATTGACAATAAATTCATCATTTTGCTCATCAATGTAGAAAGTAAAATTCAAATATCTTAAATAAGCTATAGTACCAATTATCGAAAGAACTCCCATTGAAATAAAAAAAATAAGTACTTTCCCAACGGTATGAGAATTGAAAGCCCAAATCAAAATTATAGGCCAAAAAGCTCTTCCTAACTTTTGGAATGAATCAAAAAACAGTACAAAAATTCCGATAGAAGATTGCCTTTGAGGCGTATTAAAATTTGTTTCCATTACAATTCTTTCTGAATTTTACCCATCAAAAGTTGTTTTATATTTTCAGCTTCTTCTTTTAATATTCCAGGAATTTCCAAATCGCTGGAACTTCCTCCAGCGGTATAAATTGAAACTTTTGCAAGACCAAAATATCTTGAAATAAAACCTTCTTGAAGTGCTACATGCTGGACTCTATTATACGGAATTATCATTGTGTTTGTAGAAATAATTCCACTTCTAAAAATCACATCATGATTTCTAAAAGCAAACCCTTTCTTGTTGAAACTTATTCTATTAAGAAAAATTGCGATTACTAAAATTAAAAAATACCCAAGAATAAAATACAAACGATAAACAGAAATTTCATCTGATTTAAAGCACATTACAGTTGATACAATTGCTAATATCAAGAAAAATATCGACAAATTTATCAAGGTTACAAACCAAAACTGGGGTTGTAATGGCGTTAATTGCACTTCTTCATGTCTAGGAAGTTGCTTAGTATCTATTATTTCGTTAGTGAAGTTTTCCATTTATTTAAAAGTTTATTCCAAATCCTACTGCCATAACATGAGCATGAACATTTGAATCTATCGGTAAAAATTTATAATCTGCTTGTGCATAAAATTTTTGATCAAAATAAGGTTTAAATCCAGGATTTATTGAAATACTGTTATAATTAAAACATTGATTGAAACTTGTCCCTTGAATTAATGAATCATATTGTGACGCGCCTGTAAATGTATTTGAATACAATGTGAATTTAGCTGTAAAAAAAAGAATATCCAAAATTAATAAAAGGTTTAAAGCTTTTACTAGCATTAAATTCAATTCCGATATTTGGATTAACTATCAAAGCATCCTTTACCTTAAGTTGATTTATATTTCCTCTTGACTGAAAACAATCTAAAACCAAACCTGCTTGAATGGCAAAACTTACTTTTTTTAGAATTGTATATCTGGCATAAACGCCTAAAATGCCATTGTAGTTGTCACCTATAAAATTATCATTTCTAATATTACCAGAGTAATGAAGAGAAACTTGAAATTTTTTATCATTATCAATATTTTTTTGTTGTGCTATAGATTTGATAAAAAATATAAGTAAAAAACTTAAAATTATTTTCTTTTTCATTATTAGAATATAGTTCGTTAAAATTTAAATTTTTTAAAATAGAATTTAAAATTTATGTGATTCCATCAGATGGACCAATTGCGTTTAATATTTAAGTATTTGTAGCAAATGATTACTTAAATCTGCAAACTGAAAACTAAATTAAGGCAACCATTTCTTTTCAAAATTAGGTTTCCTTTTTTCTAGAAATGCATCACGTCCTTCTTTTGCTTCCTCAGTCATGTAGGCTAATCGGGTTGCTTCACCAGCAAAAATTTGTTGTCCTACCATTCCATCATCAGTCAAATTCATTGCGAATTTCAGCATTTTAATAGATGTTGGCGATTTGGCTAAAATTTCTTGTGCCCATTCATAAGCAGTATTTTCCAGTTCGTCATGCGGAATTACGGCGTTTACCATTCCCATATCAAAAGCTTCTTGAGCAGAATAATTTCGACCTAAAAAGAAAATTTCTCTTGCTTTTTTTTGTCCCACCATTTTTGCCAAATAAGCCGATCCATAACCGCCATCAAAACTAGTTACATCTGCATCAGTTTGTTTAAAAATAGCATGTTCTTTACTTGCTAATGTTAAATCACATACCACATGCAAACTGTGTCCACCACCAACTGCCCAACCTGGAACAACACAAATTACGGCTTTTGGCATAAATCGAATTAAACGTTGTACATCTAAAATATTCAATCTATGATAACCATCATCGCCAACATAACCTTGTTGTCCACGTGCTTTTTGATCACCACCAGAACAGAATGAATAAACTCCATCTTTAGAACTTGGACCTTCGGCAGAAAGTAAAACCACACCAATACTGGTATCTTCTTGAGCATCATGAAAAGCTTGTAATAATTCGGCAGTGGTTTTGGGACGAAAAGCATTTCGAACATCAGGTCTGTTAAATGCAATTCTGGCGACACCATTACATTTTTTATAGGTTATATCTTCAAATTCTTTGGCGTTAATCCAATCTATATTTGACATTTTAATACAATTTAATTAATACAAAAATAAGTAATTCATCATTGAAAATTCATTTTTATTCTTAATATAATTTAATACTTTTACATAAAATATTTGAGATACTATGAAAAAATTAATTGGCTTATTTTTATTCATTTCTTTAGGTTTACAAGCTCAAACAACTTCTTTCCCAGAATCGGGTTTTCGAGCTAATTTCCCAAAGCAACCTGAAATTTCTAAAAGTCAAGTAGATACCAAAATCGGTAAAATAGATATTACGACTTACACTTACGAAGGCGAAGAATTTTTGCTACTACTTTCAAAAAATGAATATCCAAAAGATATGGTTGAAAAACTCGATAAAGCCGGATTAAAAGGAATTATTGATGGTGCAAAATTGGGAGCTATTAAAAATATTGAAACGCAAATGGGTGGCGAATTCAAAAAAAGTGAGGATCATGATTTTCAGTTTAATGGAAAATATGTGGCAAATACATTTTCTGGAACAATTTCTGATGTAGATTTAACCACTACAGCAATCATGAAAGGGAATCAGTTTTATATTATCATGATTATTGGCAATACTAAAGCTGATGCCGCAACGCAATTTATGAAGTCATTTAACTTAATCGAACCAAAATAATGAATCGCTTTTTATCAACCAAAAATACTTATACTGTTGCAATTTTATGGAGTTTAGTCCTATTTCTACTAATATTATTATGCTACGGAATCACTAAAGAACATGTGGAACTTGTACCAGCGATAATATTATTTTTGGCAACTGGATTTATCATTTGGGTTCTATTAGATACTCGTTATGTTATAAAAAATAATCTATTACTCTATCGATCTGGACCTATTCGTGGAAATATAGATATTACTAAAATCAAGAAAATAAAATCTTTTTCTGGATTAAATGTACCTGTAATATTAAAGCCAGCATTGGACATTAAAGGTTTTATAGTTACTTATAATGCTTTTGATGATGTATTTATATCACCTAGTAAAAGTGAACTTTTTATTGCGGAACTAAAAAAAATAAATCCTAATATTGAAGTATTATAGATTTTGAATTAACTGTTTTCATAAAAAAAGTTAGATAAATTTAATTATCTAACTTTTTTTAAACTAAATTTTAAAATTATTTTACAGCCAATAAAGAAACAAATTCTATACTTGGCTCTTTCGATAATAATTCTCCTGCGTTTGCCATTAAAGCTTCGGCAATTTTTCCAGCCAAATGTGCTTTTCTTCCTTCTTCTGTTTCAAAAGTATCAAAAATTCCAAAAGTAGATTCACCAATTTGCCATCCGTACCAGTTTATTGTATCTGGCTCCTCTAATACTAGTGGCAATGCACTTTTTAAAAATGCAACTACATCTTGTTCTCTTCCTGGTTTAGCTTCTAATCGAGCTAATAATGCGAACTTTTCCATAGTTATTTGTTTTTTAATTATTTAACTGCATTAGCACCAGCTAAAGCTACTTCATGATCGTTTTCTACTGAACTTCCTGAAACCCCAATGGCACCAATAACTTCTCCAGCATTATTTTTAATTATAACTCCACCTGGAAATGTAATTAAACCACCATTAGAATGTTCTATATTAAATAACGGAGCACCAGGTTGCACAGCACCGCTCAAATCTGCAGTGTTCATTGTGAAAAATGCTGCTGTTTTTGCTTTTTTGTGACTGATATCTATTGATCCAATCCACGCGCCATCCATTCTAGCAAACGCGGTAAGATTTGCACCAGAATCAACAACACAAATATCCATTTTAGTATTGATTTCGACTGCTTTTAATTTAGCTGCTTCAACAGCTGATTCCGCTTGTTTTAAAGTAATATTCATAATTATTATTTTGAGATTAAATTTTATAGTTTGAAATACGTTTAAAAACTACTTTCGGTTGTAATAGGAAACAATAGATGCTTTCGCCAATGTATTTTGCCACAAATAAAATCCAACAATTGCTGGATTAGTATTTGCATCTAAACCAAGTTTATCTGTTTTTAAAGCATAAATAGTAAAAATATACTCGTGAATTCCGTGACCTACAGGAGGACAAGGACCACCATAACCAGCAGTTCCATAATCTGTTTTACTTTGTATTGCACCTTTTGGAGTCAAATTCAAAGCTGTATTTCCTGCTTTTGAAACAAGTTCTTTTACATTAGCTGGAATGTCAAATACTACCCAATGCCAAAATCCGCTTCCTGTCGGAGCATCTGGATCATACATTGTTATTGCAAAACTTTTAGTTCCTTCTGGAGCATTCGACCAAGAAAGTTCAGGTGAAAAATTATCTCCCGAACAACCAAAACCATTAAACTATTGTTGTTTAGTAGCTTGGCCACCTAAATCTGAACTTTTTAATGTAAATGTCTGTGCCGAAATAGACTGAACAACTAGAATTGAAAATCCTAAAATTAAATTTTTCATAATTTGTATATTTTTTTTGTTTGGACAAATTTACAATTACACCCAATAATTTAATAAATACAAACGTTCAAAAAATATATGTAAAAGTTCAATTAACTTCCAGTTGATATTTTTTTGGTGTGGTACCAAATTTTTGTTTGAAAGATTGCGTAAAACTAGACAAACTTTCATAGCCAATTAAATGATATACATCGCTAGGTCTTTCTTTTTCAAACGAAAGTAAATGAGCTGATTTTTCAAGTCTTTTCTCTTGTATCCAATTGCTTGGTGGCATTTTATAGATTTTATTGAATTCTCTTTTAAAGGTTGACAAACTCATGTGACATAAAAAAGCCAATTCTTCTACAGATAATTTAGAGTAAATATTGTTTTCAACTATTCGTTGTAATTTCAACTTTTTCTTATCACGCTTTTGACTTTCTAAATCGAAGAAGAACAAAATTTCTGAACCATGTTTTTGTACTAAATACAACATTATTTCTTCTAATTTCAAAGTAATAAAAGCATTAGGAATTGAATTTTCTGACTCCAAAAGTTGTTGTAAAGAAGAAACAAAATTTTTAGTAAATACATCATATTCTAAAACTAAAAACGATTTATCTTCATTCATTAAATTTTGTTTTTTAGACAGTAGTAATGCATGTTTTCGTTTAAAATCGATGATGAAATTTTGATTAAAAAAAAATAATAAACTGGAATATTTATTTTCAACAGATAGGTTTTCAGACATTAAGCAGTTGCCCGATTTAGCTAAAACAAATTCATTCTCGGTAATTTTTTGAGATAAATTATTATGATACAACTCTTTATTACCTTCAAGAAGAAAACTGATTAAATTAGTGTTTAGCGTAATTTTTGTCTTGTTGTTGTAGATGTTACTCTGAAAAAAATGTACGTAAACGTCTTTATTATTTTTTGAGGAATCAATAAAAAGTTCGGGTAAATCTACTTTTTGCATATTTAAAATATTTGAACAAATATAAAAAGCAAAAGTATTTCTAAAGGTTCATTATAAAAATATTTTTTTAAATTTAATCATAAACTGAACTTATTGTTGCATTTTAATACAAACTCTTGAATTTGGTTGGGTTTGCTTCGTTCATGATGGCATATACTTTTTCATAAATATCTTCGACCGATGGTTTTGAAAAATAATCTCCATCAGTTCCATAAGATGGTCTGTGCGATTTTGCAGTTAAAGTTTGAGGAGCACTATCAAGATGTTTGTAACCATTTTGAACTTCAAGTATTTGTTGTAAAATGAAAGCACTAGCGCCACCAGGAACGTCTTCGTCTACTATTAAAAGCCGATTGGTTTTTGTTATACTTTTTACACAATCATGATTTACATCAAACGGAAGTAACGATTGAATATCGATAATTTCACATTCAATACCTACCGCTTGCAATTCGCTTGAGGCTTGTTCAACTAGTCGTAATGTGGAAGCATAGGAAACTATGGTAATATCAGTTCCAGTTTTAATTGTTTCCACTACGCCAATAGAGGTTTTAAATTCTCCTAAGTTGAGTGGCATTTTTTCTTTTAATCGGTATCCATTTAAACATTCAATAACTAATGCTGGCTCATCAGTTTGAAGTAAAGTATTGTAAAATCCAGCTGCTTTAGTCATATTTCTTGGTACTAAAACGTGAATTCCACGCACAGCATTTAATATCATTCCCATTGGTGAACCGGAATGCCAAATTCCTTCCAAACGATGGCCACGAGTCCTAATAATTAAGGGTGCTTTTTGGCGACCAGCAGTTCTAAATTGTAATGTAGCCAAATCGTCGCTCATGATTTGGATGGCATAAAGCAAATAATCTAAATACTGAATTTCGGCTATAGGACGTAACCCACGCATCGCCATTCCAATACCTTGACCTAAAATTGTGGCTTCGCGAATACCTACATCGGCAACTCGAAGTTCGCCATATTTTTCTTGTAAGCCTTCTAATCCTTGATTAACATCGCCAATGTTTCCGGCATCTTCACCAAAAACGAGAACTTCGGGATGAGATGCAAAAATTGCATCAAAATTATCTCTTATAATTAAACGAGCATCAACTTCATCTGCAGCTGTGTCAAAAACTGGTTTCACTTCGGCAACTGAAAATACATTAGAATTAGATTCTGAAAATAAATGAGAACTAAATTTAGGTTGAATTTTATTGATATAACTTGTAATCCATGCAACCAAAGTAGCTTTGCTATTTTCAGTTACTATCATTCGCAAAACTTTTCGAGCAACTTGTAAAATGTCTTTTCGAATGGGCTCTTTATTATTTAATAAATCAGTGCTTATTTTTTCGATAAAAATTTTATTTTCACTTTGAGACGCAATTGTATTTAATAAAGAAATTAATGCTGCTTGCTCCTCTTTAATAGGGTTTGTAAACGATGCCCAAGCCTTCTTCTTGCCTTCCAGAACTGACTTTTTAGATTGCGAATCAATTTCATCTAGTTCTGAAAGTGAAGCCAAATTATTTTCGATTAACCAATTTCGCATTTGAGTTAAACAATCAAATTTTGCTTCCCAAACGAGTCGGTCTTCTTTTTTATATCGTTCATGACTTCCCGAAGTGGAATGTCCTTGAGGCTGGGTTAATTCGCGAACATGTATCAATACTGGAACATGTTCCTCCCGAGCGATGGTTGCCGCTTTCTCGTAAGTGGCTACTAATGTGGGATAATCCCAACCATTAACCGTGAAAATTTCGTAACCATCTCCATTTTCAACGCTATTATCGCGCTGAAAACCTTTTAAGATTTCCGATATATTTTGTTTAGTTGTTTGATGTTTTGCATGAACTGAAATTCCGTATTCGTCATCCCAAACGCTCATTACCATAGGAACTTGAAGTACACCTGCTGCATTTATAGTTTCAAAAAATAAACCTTCTGACGTGGAGGCATTTCCAATAGTTCCCCAAGCAATTTCGTTTCCGTTTATTGAAAAATTTGAATTTTCTTGCAGTCCTTTTACGTTTCTGTATATTTTAGATGCTTGCGCTAAACCTAACAATCGTGGCATTTGACCTGCTGTTGGAGAAATATCGGCACTCGAATTTTTTTGATTTGTGAGGTTTTTCCAGTTGCCATTTTCATCTAATGAATGGGTCGAAAAGTGACCGCCCATTTGTCGACCGGCACTCATGGGGTCAAAATCTAAACTGGTATGTCCGTACAATCCGGCAAAAAACTGTTCGATTGACAGCGCTCCAATTGCCATCATGAATGTTTGATCGCGATAATATCCTGAGCGAAAATCACCATTTTTAAAAGCTTTTGCTAATGCCAATTGTGGGACTTCTTTTCCATCTCCAAAAATTCCAAACTTTGCTTTTCCTGTAAGCACTTCGCGTCTTCCGAGCAAACTACATTCTCTACTTATGGTTGCGATTTTATAATCGTTTAAAACTTCGGCTTTAAAATCGTCGAACGTAATTTCAACTTTGTTGTGGGTTTCTGTCATCATTGGGAAAAGAATTTCTAAAAAAACAAATTTAATAAAAAACAGACAACATATGTAAGACTTGAAGTAAATTAAATATCAGAATTGACAAAATTGTGATTAAAATGGAAACTAAAAATATAGAATCTTAGTTTAAAGTAAATAAAATCGAAGAATATGATAATGAAATATTTTGATTAATGCTTAAAAGTTAATTTGAGATTACGCCGTTTATATTACGCCAGACTCTGTTATATAACTCCAGAGTTCGTTTTAATGATGGCAGAGTATGTTATGTTATACAAGAGTTCGTAATATGACTCCAGAGTTCGTTTTTATGATGGCAGAGTATGTTTATGTTATACAAGAGTTCGTAATATGACTCCAGAGTTCGTTTTTATGATGGCAGAGTATGTTTATGATATGCAAGAGTTCGTTTATGAGATTCCAGACATATCAAAGTCAGACTTATCTAAGTACGTTTATCTTTTTTAATTATCTAACGGAATGAAAAACTTAAAGTGATTAAAACCATTTTCGCGTGAACAAATTGATTAACGTGCTGGGATTAAAAGCAACTATAAATCGGATTCGTTCGGCATATTTGGGTTGTGTTATTTCCCATCCATTATTAGAATACACAGGGAAATAGAGTTCAAAATAATCGGTTACTAGGTTCAATCGGATGCCAGAATCGTAAACAAATCGGGCTTTTTGAAGTTTATTTTTCATTAACCCCACATCACCATATACCTCGATCCAATTCCAAATATTAACACTTCCGTTAGTTGTTGTGATCCATTGATCGGCAAACTGATTTGAGATTTTAGATTTAAAACCGCCTTCTGCTTGAATGTATTCTTGGCTAAAAATTCCGCTATCTTCTGATCGTCCTAAATAATTGTAATCGAATAAATAATCGGTTGGCCGGTCTAACGAAAAGTTGAAATAAGATGTTGTTGTTGCATTGTATAAAAAGGTTCCGGCATACAATCGCAAATTTATCTGACGATTGTTATCAAATAATCTTCGGAAACCAATGTCGATACTGGCTTTTCCGAAATCTTTAGAAATTTGAAAATCAGTAGAATAGGCAAAATGTCTTGTTATTTCTGTTTTTACACTTGAAAAACGAGCATCAAAAACAGAATATGAACCTTCAAAAGTATTTTTTACAAACTGACTGGGATCTCGATTTACATTCACGCCTCGAAGTGAAATAAACTGTTTTTTGTTGTCTCGATAATCGTTTTCTCGAAATCGAAATGAAACGTAAGGCGTAAACTTTTTGTAATAAGCATCGGGTGCATAATGAAAATACTCGCCACTTAAACCGTAGCGAATATTATAGAGTTTTCCGTCGCGATTGTACTGATTTATAAAAGTGGAAAAGCGACCCGAAAAAGATTGCGATTTTGTAGAATAAGATGGGGTAACATCAATGTTAAAAGGTTTGTCCAAAATGGTACGATTGTGAAAACGCATCCCGCCAATAAAGCCGTCGTACAAGTTATATTCCAAAGTTGGGACATATAAAATTTGATTATAATAAGGATCTTCGAGGTCTTTTAGGAAATTAAATTTTAAAGGTTTATTGAGAACATTAAATGGTTTAAGTGTTTTCCAGTTGTTGCGAAGATTATATTCTGGAACTTCATTTTTATAATTTATTACAATTTTATCGGCATTAAATCGTTGGAAAGTGTAAATAGAATCGGGTTTTACAACACCAATCCATTGTTTAAAAACGACTTTTTTCTTGTTCAATCCGTAAATTGGAATTGGAACATTGGCTTGGGTTTTATTTTTAATACTTAACGAAACAGTCTCATTGGATTTAGAAACTACATCAAATTTATAATCTATTAATTCTCGAGAATTAATTACTGTATCAAAAAACCAATTGATATTTACGGGAGTTTTTTCTTTAAGAATGGATTCAAATTTTGCATGATCGGTTTGGTTATTATAGGAATAGAGCATAAAATCTGATATTGTTTTTTGCAGTATTCCGTTACCTAAATAGGAATCTAAATATCTAAAACTTAAACCAGCTCGATATTTAGAAGCAATTTTTTCGTTAAATTTAATCAATTCATCTTTGGAATTTCCGAGCGATTGATCTAAATTTTTTCGAGCCATGAGCATATAAAAATAACTGTACTGTTCGTTAAAATCTAACGAAATAAGATGAAATCCTTTCAGGACTTTTAATTTGGCAATGCTTCCCATCATTTTTGCATTGGGATAAAATTCGTCTACATATTTCATCATGTAATAAATTTGAATTGCATCGAAAATCCAATTGTCCTTTCGGGAATCTATTTGCATGGTTGTTTTTAAATAATTATTCAAAAAGGTTTTTAAAAACTTCATTTCGAATAAATAATCATTTGTGAACGGACTTATAAAAGAGGGCAACTGATTTAATCCATAAAACGGATTTTCATCATAATCTTGTTGAGAAACTATAATTTTATTTTTGGCATAATGTCCCATATTTTCTGAAACATAATTAACGATTTTGTCTACAATTATGGCTTTTTGTATGGGATGAACTTTATTATCTTGAAAATTTGTAACCACTTCTAAATTTTCATTTTTAAATATTGAAAACGACGGTTTTGATTCTACATAAAGTGAATTTGTTACTACATTGGTACCAGAAAATATAATGGTAGATGCCTCTTTTTTAATTTGAATTAAATCGGAAACGGCATTAAAATTTTCGGGGACTTTGATTTGTAAATCTATTGTGGAGACGGCATTTACTGCATCGTCAATATTAAGATTACTGTATTTTACAAACTGATGATTTTCATAACGTGCTGGAGTTAAAAACCAGTTTTTTAAACTCATATCACCTTTAGAATTGTATCCGTAACCAGTGAATTTGTTACTTGGGATTTTTAAGGTATAGTTTAAGTTTAAAATAATCTTTTGATTGGGTAACAATTTATTTTTTAATTGGATTTCTACTAAATCGGGCTGGTTTACAACTCTGTTCCACACAAATGGCGTATTCAAATCATCGGAAACAATCAAATTAGCAGTTGTACCACGTTCTTTCTCGGTGGAAAGGTGAAAACTGCGCACAAATTCATCTGAAAATCGTTTTCCTAACGGAGAATTTTTGTCAGAATAAGCATTATTCCAATCGTTTAAAATTATGGTATTTAAGGTATCTGTAGATTGATTATAAAAAGTTAATTCTTGTTTTATCAATAACGCCTTGGCTTCAATAGACGCAACAACATCCAATTTTGAATGATGTTGAGCGAAACTTGGCGTCGAATAAAATAGAGCTAGTGCAAAAATTAAATAGGTAACTACAAATTTCAAGGTAACAATTTTTTTGAAATGCTAATATAGTTACTTACGATTAATAGTGATGAATTAGTTTTAAATAAAAAATCCAAATTCCCAAAATTAACATTTGGAATTTGGATTGCTATTATTTGTGGTTTATTTACTAAAAATTCGGACTTAAATTATATTTTTTATAGAATCTGTCTAACTCTTCAACAACTTCATCCTCAGTATCTACAATTTTTATTAGATTTAAATCCTCGATGTTGGCATTGTGTTCCTCGGCAATCATGACATTTTTAATCCAATCCATAAGTCCTGACCAATAGTGAGAACCTACAAGAATAATTGGAAATTTGCCTATTTTTTTAGTTTGAATTAGTGTTATTGCTTCAAACATTTCATCTAAAGTTCCAAATCCGCCTGGCATTACTACAAACCCTTGAGAATACTTGATAAACATTACTTTTCGCACAAAAAAGTAATCAAAATTTAAATTTTTATCTTTATCAATATATGGATTGTAATGTTGCTCAAATGGCAATTCAATGTTTAATCCTACCGAAGTTCCCTCGCCAAGATGTGCCCCTTTATTTCCAGCTTCCATAATTCCAGGACCACCACCAGTAATAACTCCGTAACCAGCTTTACTTATTTTGTAAGCAATTTTTTCAGCAAGCAAGTAATATTTCGTATCAGGTTTTGTTCGCGCTGAACCAAAGATAGAAACACAAGGTCCAATTCGTGCCATAGTTTCATATCCGTTTACAAATTCGGACATGATTTTAAATATCGCCCACGAATCGTTAGATCGGATTTCGTTCCAGGTTTTTTGCTTTAATTTATCGTGAATTAAATCGTCTTCATTTTTAAAATCTTCAAATTTCATCTATCTCTTATTTTAATTTATTCAATAATTACTATTTGCCAAATTTATAACTTTTAAATCATTGCTAGCATAAATTTTTACGAGTAAGTAACACAGAAAAATATTTAATTATTTATCGAGACTCAATCTGGTTTTTTGCTCCTTTGAAATTCTAGATAAAAATGGGGAAACTTGATTTTCAATATCATTTTCAGATAATTGTAATGCTTTAGGATCTTTAACCAATTGCAACCATGGTTTATTTTCGTCAAAATTATAAGCACCAAAAACAATCACTGGAGTTCCTTGTGCAGTAACTACTTCCTTTTTATTTACAACCCATTGATCGGCCCAATTATAAAGAAATTTGGCATCTTTTTCCAACAATCGTAGGCAAGAATGAGAAGCTGGATAACCCGGAAGTTTGTATTCGTGAAAACCTACACCCAATTTATTTTCGATATTAAAATTCCATTTCAAATCCCATTCATCATTAAATGTGCTTGTTGTTTTTTCTGCTTTCCAATTGGTAAAAAATAAACCTGTTGGTGTTACATCTTTAGCTCGACCCATACTTGTTGGTCCAGCATAAACTAAATTTCCGTTTTCATAAGCACCAAAAGTTTGAGTAGGATAAGAAAACAAAATTATTTTGTCTACATCTTGCAAAGCTTTTACTTCAAGTGGAAAAGGTAAATAATAAACAATATCACCCGAAAAATCAGCAGGCACAATAATAGAATCTAACTGTGAAACTGTTGTTTTATCTACTCTATTTGTTGCGAAAATAATTCCTAGTTTAATGCTGTCAGCTTGGTTTTTTGAAAGCCAATCTTTAGTGTTTTCCAGTGTATAGGACAGTTTCTTTGGTGAAATTCTAACGATTACCTTTTTTTCTGGTTTGTTTTGCACTTGGTTGCACGAAAATAATAGCATGCTTAAAGAGACTATTATTAATAAAATTGAATTTTTCATATTATTTTTTTTTGCAAAATTCAATTTTTAGATATTATAAAAGTTACACAATTTTAGGATTGTTTTGTTAAATTTTACTTTATCAAAAAAACTTTTAACTCATCATAATTTAAAATTTTGATGCTCTTTTTTTGTTTATTTAGAACATGTTCAATTTGTTTTGGAATGTCTAAAGTAATATTCAATGTAGGTTCGACCGTATCTAAAAACTTTATTGGATGGGCAGTTTCTAGAAAAACACCCACGCAATCAGCATGATTTTGCATTTCTTTTTTAAGTCCTAAATATCCAATTGCGCCGTGAGGTTCAGAAATATATCCTGTGTTAGCAAAAATATTTTGCATTTCAAAAAGTGTTTCTTCATCTGAAAAAGTATAAGATGAAAATTCTTTTTCAAATTCAGATAAATCATTATTATAAATTTCTTGAATACGAATAAAATTGCTGGGATTCCCAACATCCATGGCATTAGAAATAGTTGCTACAGACGGCTTTGGCTCGTATTTTCCATCTACCAGAAATCTAGGAATGGTATCATTTGCATTAGTTGAAGCTACAAAATGAGCTATGGGTAAACCTATTTTTTTAGCAATAATACCAGCACATATATTTCCAAAATTTCCGCTTGGACAAGAAATGATTAACTTCTTATTTAATTTTTTTAACTCTTTATACGCAAAGAAAAAATAAAACATTTGGGGTAACCAACGTGCAATATTTATTGAGTTTGCCGATGTTAAATTTTTGTATTTCAAATCTTTATCAAGAAATGCTTTTTTGACCATATCTTGACAATCATCAAAAACACCGTTAACCTCAAGTGCTGTGATATTTTGTCCCATAGTGGTTAATTGTCGTTCTTGTATATCGCTCACTTTTCCTGACGGATATAAAATGACAACATCAACGCCTTTTACGCCTAAAAAACCACTTGCAACAGCACCACCAGTATCGCCTGATGTTGCTACTAAAACTGTATTTTTTTGATTTTTATTTTTATTAAAATAGGTCAAACATCTAGACATAAATCGGGCACCAACATCTTTAAAAGCCATTGTTGGTCCATGAAATAATTCAAGCGAAAAAACGTTTTCGTCTAATTTTATCAATGGAAAATCAAATGATAAAGTTTCTGATATAATTTTCTTTAATTCATTTTCTGGAATTTCTGCTCCAACAAATTGTTTAATCGCCTGAAAAGCAATCTCTTCATTTGATAAATTTTCGATAGCATCAAAAAAATCTTGAGGTAATGTAGTTAACTTTTCAGGAAAATACAATCCGTTATCTGGTGCCAAGCCTTGTATTACAGCTTGCTGAAATGTGACTAAGTGATTTTTATTGTTAAGACTAAAAAACATTAATGTAATGATTTATAAATTATTAAAACTTACTTAACTGAATTTAACTTTAAATCTTCTAACGAAATTATTTCTAATGCTTTGAGATTTGTAGCTTCTAAAATAACCGGTGGTGCAACGCCAGCTTTTAATGCTTCTTT
>JACMPO010000161.1 GCA_014377455.1 Flavobacterium sp. | reverse complement strand
GGAGAATAAAGAACTACTTTTTTAAGTAGTTTTTTTTTGTTTAATTTAGTACACAAAAACGCCTTTTCTGTTGGTTGTTCTGTTGGTTGTTCTGTTGGTTGTTTTAATTTTTGCAATCTTTGTCACCGTTAATAAAATCAATACTTAACAAGGTATTTCTGTTGGTTGTTCTGTTGGTTGTTCTGTTGGTTGTTGTCATTTTTTATTACTGTTTACTTCTATACAAACCAATTATTTTTTTATACTTTTTTGTTATTTTATTGTACTAAATTCAAAATTCTTTTATAGATTTGCAGTATCAATCTGGTCGGGCTGGATTTGATTGTCTAGTTTTTGATCAACTGATAACCCTACAAGACCCCGACCCTTGATAGGGTTTTTTTGTACCCTAAACAAAACGCTAATATACTGGAGGGATTAATAGCTTTGAAGCGGTATATTTTCTATTCGTTACTTCAGAGTTAGTCAAACAAAGAGAAACCTTGACATAAAGGAAAGAGCAGTATGTTTGGTAGGCAAGGCAGTTTGTCTTAAAATAGTTTCCAAACTTAATCACATTGCTGATGAATTAAGTAGTTCGAAGAGCCGACGATAACTTAAGGAAGTTATAAATAGATTCAGAGAATTTGATGCAACTTAAAACCGAAGTTTCAGGGTGTCTATTCAAATCTAGAACTCTAATCCTCCTCCTCCTTTAGCATTTATAGTTTAATAATAAATATAACCAACCAATGAAAAAAAATCATCAAAAAGCAACAGACAAAATTGAAAATGTAAAAAGGACTTCTACAGAAAAAAGAACAGTATTTCGCGGTACATTAAATCCAATCCCCAGTCACACAACTCTCGAAGTTAAATACAGACAAGACCGAAGAAGTTGGCGGTTATTTGATTTATATGTTTTATCCCAAGCATATTTTAAATATCAACTATTCTACCTATGTCAATCTAAGTTAAAAGACAGTACAGACTACAATCAAGCCGAATGCACTTCAATGCTCATCAATACAATTCTTAACGGCGAAACAGTGCCTGCCGATTTCATACAAGCACAAGATGAAGCAACAAATGAATTAATAGAGAATTATCAAGATTATCAAAGTTTTTTGGATAAATGCGATTTAGATAAACTAGTAGTAGAGGCCTTTTGCAAAGCATCTGAACATAATTTTGGAACAATGCTCGAAATAAATTCTGTTGCATTTATTTTTCAAATAGAAGCATTATTAGAATATAACATAGGATTAATAACAAAAAAACAAATACAAGAACGTATGGTGGACTATTGCATTTTTTCTCAAAAGATAAAAAAACTTAACACAAGGCTTTTAAAAAAAACAATTCACTCCATAGAAAAATTATACGCCGAAATTTTAAGTAAAAGAACTTTAAGGCAAATAAACAAACTATGAATCAAGTATTTAACTACAACGGAAACAATATTACATTCAAAATAGGAAATCGTGATGTGATGGTAACCGCTATAGAAATGGCAAAAGTATTTAGCAAAAAATCCGATGATTATTAAGAACTCCCCAAACAATTGGATTAACTGAAGCTTAATCCGCTAATAGAAAATGCGTGCTAGCTGATTTAGGTAAAGTTTTACACGAGCTAAAATCGAAATTATTTACAGAGTACTAGATATAGAAAAAAAATGAGCAAAATAATAAACAACAAGCTTATGGTCAGTGAGTATAAAGAATTTAAAATAAACTTGGATAATAGAAATCTTTTAGAAATTCTACAAGAAATAAAACTTGGAAAATTCCAAAGTGATGTAAAATCAATACGATACGCTATTCATAAAGGAGATGAAAAATTACAATTTTTGAAATCTGAAATTGATAATTGGTTAATGCAAGGCAGAAAAAAAACTTTTGCAGAAACTGCCCTTGAAGCAGAACAATATTGTAAAACAAAAAAAGGGTAAGCTATGCAGGAACATAACAATACCCCGAATAATTCTTTGTCCATACATTGCAAAGATACTAATTTAAGTGATGCTATTGACACAGCAATGAATAGCGTTGTAGTTTCAAGTGAAAACCAATTTCCTATTGACGTATTCCCAAAGATTTTTAATAATTTAATTATTGACTTAAACAAAAGTTTAAACTTTCCTATTGACTATACAGGAACGGCAATTTTATCAGCAGTTGCAACAGTAGTAGGAACGAGTGTAAAGATTAGAGTAAAAGATAATTGGTTTGAATATGCTTCACTTTATAGTTGCATAATCGGAAATGCTGGAGCAAATAAAACACACCCAGTTAATACAGTCTTTGCACCGATAAAGGAATTCGATAAAAGCAATCACGATAATTTTGTTAGCAGTACAAACGAATGGAGCAAGTGGAATAAATTACCTAAAGACGAGAAAAAAGGCACAACAGAACCAAACGTTCCTCCTTTAATAAAAAGCATTTTAACAAATTTTACGCCCGAAGTCTTGTATAAAAGATTGGACGAAAATTTGAGAGGCTGCACCGTTTTAAGTGATGAAATGGCTACTTTTTTCGATGGAATGAATAACTATTCAAAAGGTGACCAAATAGGGATTTATTTATCGTTTTGGAGCAATCAATCCACAACAATTGACAGGATAGGAAACCCAATTCCATTATTTATTCAAAATCCTTATTTATCAATTATTGGAGGTTTGCAACCGAGAGTTTTAGCGAATTCCTTTCCAGTTCAAAAAATAAATAACGGATTTTTTCAAAGGTTTTTATTTGCTTATCCTGATGTTACTTTTAAAAGTCCAATAAATGACAATGAATCAAATTTTCAAATTCTTAAAGAATATGAAAACTTCATAAAAAAATATTATAGTGCTACAAATGTAATAGAAGAAAACGGGCATATTAATAGTAAAATCATAAACTGGAATAGTGAATCCAAAGCTTTTTTTTATAACTGGCAAAAAGTGAATTGTGATTTAGTAAACGAATGCAGCAATTCGATAAAAGGTGAAGTAGCTTCAAAATATGATAATCATTTTGTAAGGCTAGCTTTATTGCTTCAGCTCATGGAAAACCCCGATAGTAATTTTGTGGAACTTAAAGCTGTAAAGGGAGCTGAAAAACTATGTACTTATTTTATGAATTGTAGTTTTAAAGTATTGGAAGCTATTCAAAACCCAAAAGAATATTTGAACACTTTAGTTGATAATAAGCAAAAGTTTTATAAAGAACTCAAAGAAGATTTTACCACAGCCGAAGCAATTATGATAGGTTTAAATTTTGATATTCAAGATAGAAGAGTAAAGGAATTTTTAAAAGACACTATTTTGTTTAAGAGAATCAAACACGGGTTTTATAAAAAGACAATTAAAGAAGCTAAACCCACAAAGCTATAAATAAACCTTTGCACTTTGCACTTTTAACACTTTAAGCACTTTCAATGTGTCAATAATGTCGATAATGCTAAGTGCAAAACTTTAAAATCTTTTTATGAAACATTACAGATATAGCTTAGATAAAAGTAGCAAGAAATTTATTTGTCCTAAATGCCATAAAAAAACATTTGTCAAATTTATTGATATTGAAACAGAAACCTATTTACAAGAAGAGTATGGGAGATGCGATAGAGAAACAAATTGTGGTTATTTCAATACACCAACTTCTGAACATATAAACACTTTTGAAAAAGTTACTGTTTCAAAACCTGAAACAAGTTATCACGGTTTGGAATTAGTAGATAAAATGTACGCAGAAGAACCGAACAGTAATAATTTTACCGAATTTCTAAAAACAAAGTTTACGGCTGAAGAGGTTTTTACAGCCATGCAGAAATATTTCATTACAGATTCAAATGAACGTTGGCAAGGAGCTACTGTTTTTTGGCAAATAGATAATTTAGAAAAAGTTCACGCTGGTAAAATTTTGCATTATAATCGACAAAATGGCAGAAGGATGAAAGACGAAAATAATAAATCATCAATAGATTGGATTCATAGTCTTTTAAAAAAAAATAAATCAATCCCAGAATTTAACCTTAGTCAATGCTTATTTGGATTGCACCTAATAAATGAAAACAAAACAAAGACAGTTGCATTAGTTGAAAGCGAAAAGACAGCCGTTATAATGAGCATATTTAAGCCAAACTATACTTGGCTGGCAACTGGTTCTAAAAGCGGTTTAAAGTATCAATTTTTAAAGCCTATCAAAGATTATAGAATTATTGCATTTCCGGATAAAGGCGAGTATTCAGATTGGTTCCATATGGCTGAGCAATTAAATAAGTTAGGGTTTAAAATTACTGTAAACGATTGGCTTGAAAATTCTGATTACAAAACAGGAACAGATATTGCCGATGTCAATTTAAAGGAATACAAAGAACCACAAAACAGGTAAACAAATCAGGATTTAATAATCAAAATAATTACAAAAAATTAGATTAACTAGATGTGCAGTTTTTATTTGCATATCCAGTTTTGTTTGAAGCACTAATATATCTGGTTTAATTAGCCTATCAGGAACAAGTATAGGTGCTTTTTGGAAAATCCGTTCAAACTGACCACCTGATTCCTGTTCAATTTTACCGTTTTTTCCAATTTTAATAATCTTAACCTTCAATATTACAAATAAGTAAATATATTGATTAATATAATTTATAATAATTTAGTTTTATCTGTTGTTATAGTGAAATGTATGTCTTTTATTTTTATCTTGTTGTGACCAATTAATGGAATTTTATTAGTTACAATTTCATAGTTTAACTCAGTACCTGTGCTTTCTAAATCATACAGCCAAACATTATCTTTAGTGTTGATAATGATACAATGTCTTCTGCTAACTGTATTTGAACCGGATACTTGAATGTCGTTTTGATTGTATTCTTCTCTACCAAATTTTAAGATTGAATTATTGAATGAATACGGCCTGTCTATTTTATTATTAGTCTCTAATACTGTTATTGTATTTTCTTTCAAGGTGTTGAATTGAAAGTCCATAAATAATAATTTTGATTTTAATG
>JACMPO010000002.1 GCA_014377455.1 Flavobacterium sp. | reverse complement strand
TTGGAATTTGTTCGGCAATAATATCGGAGAAATTTCTTTTGATCGCTACTTCTTCAGTACTATGGATAATGGATACAATAATGTTTTTGACTTTTTCAATAATCATTGCTTTACGATCATCAAGTACTTCAAAACCATGAGAAGCTAAACCATTCTTCAAATAGGTTAAGTGTTCATCGGATAGTACTTCTTTGAAAGTAATTTCACCGAGCGTTACATTCTCAGCAACTAGCTTGATTTTTTCAAGTTCCTGTTTAACAACGATTATACATCGAGGACAAACCATATTTTTAATTGATAACTTCATCTTAAAAAAATTGAACATTAATTAATAAAAGGGTAAAGCAAATTTATGAAAATATCATCACTCTCCGCAAGGTCGATCAAATGAAACAGAAGTTTATTACTCGTCGGTTTCTTGTATCCTGCCACAGGTCAGCATCTGTGCTCCGTAAAAAGGATTTTTAATGTCTTTATTTTCGCTAAGCCACATTGAGCCACCTTCATACATAGGGCAGAAATCCTGATACAATTTCTGAGTGCTCCCAAAAGCGGTCACCAATTCATTGATGGTTGTACTCAGCTGTTGGAAAGCCTTTCTCTGTCTGTCAAGTTTCCCCGTATTAGACGCGATTGCTTTTGTCTGCTTTCTGGCTTCTACTCCTATTTTGATCCAAACCGTTTTTTGCGCAGCCGATAATGCGGTAACATCAATAGTTTTAAAGGTTAATTCTAAAGCTGTTGCGCTCTGGCTTGCTCTTTTACTGTTGCTTTTCACCAAAGCATTTTTTATATTCAAATATTCTTTTATTATCTCTGTCGTTGAAAACGCGATTAGGTTCTCCGTTTTGGCAATAATAGGCTTTGCATTAAGGTTTTCACTGCCACTTTTGGCAAAACTTGTCAATCCGAATACCATGGTAGCAATGGTTAAAAATGTTATTTTCATTGTGTTTTTTTTTTAAAATTAATTAATTTGATTTTTTTCCTTTGATATTAAAGAATGTATATTGTAGGCTCAAGTAAACTCCATTCGGTGCCGAACGTAACATTGAACTGTAAAGTTGCTGCTTGTAGGCTAAGTCAATTCTCGCTTGGCTGTTCACAATAAACTGTATCGAAGGTACTACATCTAAAAACGACTTTTGGTTTTCATTTAACGTTTGTCCAACAAACTCCACCATTAGGTTAATATTGGTTTGCCTAAAGTCAGAATAGTGTCGTGGATACATCAACTTACCGAAGGATAGCGTGTAATTAAAGGCAATATCACTTTGGTTATCCGGAAACACATAATCAGGTTTATTATCCAATGCTTTTTCCATACTTATCGAAGTACTGATGGCTATTTTATTGGTTAGCTGCGTAGCTACAATCCCAGCTTCAAACCCTGAATTATGCCCCATAGTTTCAATCTCTTCCTGATGAATATCAGCATTGTTAAAACTATAGCGTCCAAAAGCAGACATTCTGAAATGTCTGTGCAAATCATCAGTAGACAGAAAACGGTATTTAGCATAGATCGAACCACCTTCCGTTTTTAAATCACGGTTCTCACTACCTCGATTGCTAATGAATCCGGATGCGCGAACCATTAATTCTTTGCTTATTCCCCAGATAATCTCAGGCATCATATGATAATTAAAGCCTTCCTCAAATTTCTCTTTCATTCGTGACTGCCCCAGTTTAAATGCTAGAGACCCAGCCGGAACATTACTTGCAGGTTCGGACACAACAAATAGCTCCTGGGCACTCGCCTGAATCGAAATGAAAATCAGTAATAAGTATAAAACTTTTTTCATCTTAAATTAATTGCAAGTGATACGTGTCTTTATTTCCGGCAGCATAGGTGTTATACTGAGAAAACGATTTAAGTAATTTTTTGTACTCCTTTTTAGTGACAAAGCCTTCGTCTAGTACCTTTGCTTTAACTTCTTCAGTGATTTTTTTTGCTTCAGAATCTAAAAAGACATAGGTGCTTTCTCCTTGATTTAGGCTGGCTTGGCTGTCCAATTTTGGGTTATCAAGCGTCATCGTAATAATCATTGAGCCCACAAAGAATCCGGCTTTTTCAACACATTGTTTTAGTTGTTGTGGTGTTATTTCACTATCCTTTTTGAGGATAACGGTAAATGTATTAGTGTCCAAATTAGTAGCAACATTGTCAACTTGCGGCATTACTTTCAATTGCTTGTTAATGGCGTTGGAACACATCGAACAGGTTAAACCGGTAGCCACGATTTCTGCTTTCGTAATTTGAGAATACGAGATAATTGGTAAGGTAAATGCGAATATCATCGCAAGGAAAATTTTTGTTTTCATTTTTATTTTAGATTTAAAGTGTTACTAATTTGCTGTTGTGTTGGATTGATGGCAATAAGCTTTCCCGATGGGTCAAAAAGAAAGGAAGCGGGCAGTTGCTCAACACCAAATCGTACTGCTGTAGCTGCATCAAAACCATTAGGGTCATTCAATTGTAGATAAACTATTTTATCTTTTTCAATGGCTTTTAACCATTTCCTTTTATCAGTGTCCAATGAAATTCCGATGATTTGAAAATTCTGGTTGGCATAGGTCTCGTTAAGCGTTACCAATTCTTTATTAGCACGTCTGCAAGGCGCGCAGTAGGAAGCCCAAAAATCAAACAAAGTAAATTTTTGATTAGTGGTAAAAATAATAACTTCATGATTACTGCTGTCATTTAAGGTAGTCACCGGCAGCATATTACCTATTTTAATTTGGGCGGTCAGGCTAAAAGACAAAACCACTGATAGTAGTAAAAGAATTTTTTTCATTTTTAGAAACTTAAATTTAATAATGCAAATTACCTGCATCACCGTCAATTCAGTTTTGTACAATTCCTGAAATGATGTATAAAATTTTCTAATCCTGTTTATATTTTGATCGTAAGGAAGGGTCTTGTGAAAAACTATTTTGACCTTTTACATTTCTTAGTTTAGAAGAGGTTTTATAAATTTTATTAAAATCTAGCGGATATCTTTCATTAGATATGTTGCTTTCAATAATTAGGTTATCTTCTTTAAATACATCTTCTATAATTTTTTTAAAATATGCGATTCCTTAAAAAAGTAATTGCAGCATGTTGGTAGTTTTAAACTTGCTCCTACTACTAATCGGGAGAGTCAGTTCGTGAAAGACAGCATAAAATAAAAAATTACAATAGAATACCGTGTCCGTTTATGACGCTTAGTCGTCTTTTATCAAATAATTACTGATTTAAATTTGCAGTGCAAAAAAATCACATTTAAAACAGTAAAAGATAATTTAAAAATATCTAATCATGAAATCAACATTTATTTATTTAGGAATTTTAGTACCAATATTCAATAATTCAATTTTTGTAAATGATTTGTCCCACGGTCAAAGTCATCAGGAAAGTAATTCATCTGCCATGGAATTTCTATCAAAATCAAATAATATACAATTCACAAAACCATTAGTAGCGGTAGAATCAGATACAATTTTAACAATAAATGCAAATTATATAAAAACGATAGAAGAAGTAATTGCCGAAGATAATAAAATCATTGAAAGTGAAATTGAAAATAACGTCGCTTCTGTTATTGGAAGAACTTTTGAAAAGGCTATTAAAAAAAGACAATCAAATTAGTAAATGCAATATAATAATTGAGTTATTGCCAGTAGATTTGGAAGGTATAATTAGTACAACAGCAAATGTCTTGCAGACTCAATATACTAGTTTGCAGATATCTTAACCCACTTCGCATAATAAAATTGTAAACCTAGGGGCATTCTTGGACTTTTGTATAAAATTATACATAAGAACAATTATGGAAAAGCTAATTTATACCAATTTACTACTGTCTATATTATCTGTATTACCTTATTTTCTTTATTCAATCTTTATAGAAACTAAAATTGCAAATCTAATTTATAAAGTGCAATTCAACTTGAATAGCACTTCAAGAAAACAACTGATTACAACTCAAACTATTGATAATCAGATAAAACTTTACATAAGTCCTATTCAACTTCATCTTTGTCCTACTCTACAATTTACTTCTAAAAGTACTTTTGTGGAATGAATTATTTGGAGATACAATTATAAATTTCTACTCAATTTTTTTAAAATCACTTTATTATGAAAACAAAAAATACAATTCTAATTATCCTATTATTTGTTGGCTTTTTAATTCAAGCGCAGTCCAAAATCCAAAACCCATTGGAAGGTGCTTGGATGGGAAAAACAAAGACCAAAGACCTAGCCTCATCTGAATTAGTACTTTTTAAATTGCAATTGAAAAACAATTCGATAAAAGGTTTTATGGATTTTCCTGATAAAAGATTAAAAGACATTTCCCTTGATAAGGTATGGATTGTTAAAGATAGCGTTTTTGCAGATGCAAGAAAATCGTTAGGTTGGCCAGAATCTGCTCCATTAATCTTTAAAGGAATAATGATGCCCGGAGATTCAATTATTGAGGGAATGTGGGGCGGCAATACACCATTAAGATTAAGCAAAACCAATTATGTGTTTCAACTAAAAACAAATTCAAATCCCAAAATTGCAGGATATAAAATAATTAAGTTAATAGAAAGCACACCATTTAAAGACCAGCAAGCTACTGGCGATTGTTGGAGTTTTGCCACAACTTCTTTTATAGAAACAGAAGCCATGAGATTGGGTAAAAAACCTGTTGTACTTTCTCCTATGTTTTTTGTTAGACCTACTTACATCAATAAAGCCGAAAATTATATACGCCGAAATGGTGCCAGTGCTTTTTCGGAAGGTGATTTAACTTTTAGTGTTTTAAAAGCATACAAAGAATATGGAGCAATTCCAGAAAGTGTTTATTCCGGAAAAAATGATGCTGATAGTAAACATGATCATACAGATATGAATAAAGCCTTACTTGAAAAGGTTAAATTTTATGTGAATTCTCATGGAGATTTAACCCCTGAAATCTACCGAAATCAAGTAGATGAAATCTTGACCCAAACACTAGGTAGAGTTCCTAATACTTTTACTTATGAAGGAAAGCAATTTACTCCAAACTCATTCGCAAAAGAAAGAATTGGAATTAATCCCGATGATTATGTAGAAATTACCTCTTATACCCACCACCCTTTTTATTCCAAGTTTAATTTAGAAATAGAAGCCAACTGGAATAATAATCAGTATCTAAATTTACCAATAACTGACTTCACAGCAGTAATTGACAATGCATTGTTGCATAATTATTCCGTTTGTTGGGATGGTGACATCTATGAAGGATTTAAAAATGGTTTCGCAGTACTGGATAATAATAAAATCATTACGCAACAAATCAGACAGGAAGTATTCGATAATCGTACTACCGAAGATGTACATAACATGCACATTATTGGAATAGCAGAAGACGAAAAAGGCAATACGTTTTACATTATTAAAAATTCATCTGACAATCATGATTGTGGTGGTTATCTCTATATGTCTAAAGAATATTTACGTCAGAAAACCATTTCCGTATTAGTCAACAAAAATGCCATTCCAAAAGCAATAAGCAAGAAAGTTGGCAAAAATCTGCAATACTTATATTAATTAAAAATCAAGAATACTATTTAAAAATCCTTTAAAAAATACAAATAATGAGTGCAAAATTAATCTATCTCCTAACTACAACGCTGCTGCTTTTTTTTAGTAGTATGTTTTCGCAAGGCAAGAGTGCGAATGAAATGGCAAAACAGAAATTCACATTGAGTGGAACAATTACTGATGCCAAAAGCAACGAAACCATAATTGGTGTCAACGTGTATATTCCCGAATTAAAAACAGGAACAACCACAAATGAATATGGTTTTTATTCCATCACGATACCAAAAGGTGACTACACGGTTCAATTGAGTTTTGTCAGTTATCAAACCCTAACAGAAAAAGTTATTTTGGACAAAAACACCAAAAGCAACATCAAACTTTTTAGTGATGAAGTACAATTAGAAGAAGTCGTGATTACAACTGAAAGAAAAGCAACCAATATTAGAAAGGCTGAAATGAGCATCAATAAACTTTCTATTGCAACGATAAAAAAGATGCCTGTCGTTCTTGGTGAAGTGGATATATTGAAATCGCTGTTACTTTTACCAGGAGTTACTAATGCTGGTGAAGGAGCTTCCGGTTTTAATGTTCGTGGTGGTGGTGCTGACCAAAATTTAATCCTTTTGGACGAAGCAACAATTTTTAATTCTTCTCATGTTTTTGGTTTCTTTTCGGTTTTTAATCCTGATGCCATAAAGGATTTGAAATTATACAAAGGAGGGATTCCAGCAAGATTTGGAGGAAGAGCTTCTTCTGTTTTAGATATGTATCAAAAAGACGGAAGCAGCTCTGGTTTTCACATGAATGGTGGCATCGGATTAATTTCTAGCAGATTATTGGCAGAAGGTCCAATAGTAAAAGACAAAGGTTCATTCCTTCTTGGCGGTCGTGCTTCGTATGCGCATTTGTTTTTAAAACTCTCCGAAGAGCAAAAAAACAACGCCGCTTATTTCTATGATCTAAACACCAAGTTGTCGTACAAACTAAACCAAAATAACAATTTATTCTTATCGGGTTACTTTGGTCGTGATGTTTTTAGTTTAAATAAAAGTTTTACAAATACCTATGGAAACTCGATAGTAAACTTGCGTTGGAATCATTTATTTAATGACAAATTATTTTCAAATTTATCATTGATTTACAGCGATTATTACTTTGGATTAGGTTTGGATTTAGCTTATTTCAAATGGGATTCTGGGATTAAAAACTACAATATAAAATACGATTTCAAGAATTATATTACGGACAAATTCAAATTAAATTTTGGTGTCAATAGTATTTATTATGATTTCAATCCTGGAACACTTTCACCAACAAGTTCAAATTCAGGTATTAATTTTAAACAATTAGATAAGAAATACGCTTTTGAACCTGCAATTTATGTTGCAGCCGAACAGCAAGTTTCAAAAAAGGTTTCACTTTCTTATGGTTTACGTTACAGTATGTTTTATAGATTGGGTCAATCCAATATAAATCTTTATGCCAATAACGAACCAGTAACTTTTAATCAAGACACGCAGACCTATCAAAAAGCAACACCAATAGGAAGCCAGTTCTATGATAAAAACAAAGTGATTCAAAGCTATAATTACTTGGAGCCTCGCTTTTCTGTTGCTTATGAATTGGATAAAAATCAATCAATAAAAGCAAGCTACAATAGAATGGTGCAGTATTTACAACTGGTTTCTAATACTTCATCGCCAACTCCATTGGATGTTTGGATGCCAAGTGATAATTATATTAAACCGCAAATTGCAGACCAAGTGGCTTTGGGTTATTTCAAAAATTTCAGCGATGAAAAATATTCTTTTGAGGCTGAAACTTTCTATAAAAAAATCCAAAACAGAATGGATTATATAGACGGCGCTGATTTAGTTGCAAATGAAGCTATTGAGCAGGTAGTTCTAAATGGTCAAATGCGTTCCTATGGTTTAGAATTAATGTTGCGAAAAAACGAAGGCAAATTGACAGGTTGGATTTCTTATACTTTATCAAAATCAGAACAGCAAACTCCTGGAAGAAATAGTTCCGAAATTGGTATTAACAATGGACAATGGTACAATTCCGCTTATGATAAATTACACAATCTTGCCGTTACAAGCTCCTATACTTTGAATAAAAAATGGAGTTTCGGAGCTAATTTTATTCTGCAATCAGGTCAACCTGTAACCTATCCAAACGGTCAATATACTTATCAGGACATTCTAGTGCCAAGTTATGGATTAAGAAACGAAAACAGATTGCCAGTTTACCACCATTTAGATATTTCTGCAACCCTTACACCTCATAAAAACGACAAACGTAGCTGGAAATCAGAATGGGTATTCAGTATCTATAATGTGTACAACCGCAAGAATGCAGCTTCCATAAATTTCAAACAAAATGCCGACACTGGAAATAATGAAGCCTTACGAACTTCAATATTCGGAATGGTTCCTTCGGTAAGCTATAACTTCAAATTTTAATAACTAAATACAAAAAAAAGATGAAAAATGCAATAAATCTAATAATCGTACTATTCACAGCACTCTTTTTTAACAGCTGTCAAGATGTGGTTGACATTCCTTTAAATACGGACAAGCCTAGATTAGTAATTGATGCTTCACTAATTTGGCAAAAGGGTACAACGGGCAATAACCAAGTCATTAAATTATCAACTACAACTGATTATTACACCAATGTAATACCAGTAGTTTCTGGAGCAACGGTTTTTATAAAAAACAGTGCTAACGTCGTATTCACTTTTATAGAAACACCTAATACCGGAATATATCTGTGTAGCAATTTTATCCCTGTAATTGATGAAACCTATACATTAACAGTTATAAATAACGGACAAAATTACACAGCTAAAGAAACCTTAAAATCAGTTGCAGCAATAACTTCGGTAACACAAGAAATTCAAACTGGTTTAGGAACAAGTTTCCTAAAATTAAAAACATTTTTCAATGATCCAGCTAACGCTGAAAATTATTATCTCTACAAATACAAATTCTCAAAAAACTTAAAACCAGAATACACGGTTAACGATGATGCATTTTTTCAAGGTAACACTTTCTTTAGTCTCGTACTCGAAGAAGATACAGAACCTGGACAAACGGTCGAAATTACCCATTATGGTATTTCAAAAGCGTACAATAACTACATGAGCATTCTGTTGGCTGTGGCTGGAAGTTCAGGAGGAGGTCCATTTCAAACTCCACCTGCTACTGTGAGAGGCAACATAAAAAACGAAACAAATTTTGACAACTATCCACTAGGCTATTTTAAAGCAAGTGAATCGGATGTTGTAAATTATACCATACAATAAATCATTATTAAAAGACAATGATAAATCTAATTATAGCATTCACACAATTTATTTTAACCCACCTATTTTAAAACTTATGGAAACGATTACAAAAAAACAAAGAATTTTAAATGCACCTCTAACAAGAATCTTACTAGGACTTTTAGTTTGTTTTATTGCCTTTATTCTGGCACAGCAAATAACTGGAAAATTACTTGATTTCACTTCATTAGATAAAAATTTCAGAAACTTGATAAAAGGCATCGTTGCATCAGCAGCAGTCATTTTCGCATATATCTATTTTTTTAAAAAATATGAAAAAAGAACCATAACAGAATTTTCAAATAAAGGAATAGTAAAATATATTATCACTGGAGTGATAATAGGAGTATTATTACAATGCATGACAATACTGATAATTATTATTAATGGCAGTTTTGAAATAGTATCAGTAAACCCAATTTCCGATATGATTATTCCGTTCACGGTAGCATTTTCGGTTGCCATTTTTGAAGAAATTTTAATTCGAGGAATTATTTTTCGAATAGTGGAAGAAAAATTAGGAAGCTACATTTCTTTATTCATTACAGCAATTATTTTTGGAGCATTGCATTTAGCAAATCCAAATAGTACCGGATTTTCTGGATTATGTGTTGGTATTGAAGCAGGATTTTTAATGGGAGCCGCATATATTTATGCTAGGAATCTGTGGTTCCCAATTGCCATACATTTTGCTTGGAATTTTATGCAATCAGGAATTTTTGGAGCAATAACATCTGGTAATGAAAAAACATCCAGCTTACTAACTACAAAAATAAC
Organism: Flavobacterium sp.; assembly: GCA_014377455.1. Classification (GTDB taxonomy): domain Bacteria; phylum Bacteroidota; class Bacteroidia; order Flavobacteriales; family Flavobacteriaceae; genus Flavobacterium. The sequence continues at coordinate 3,427 of JACMPO010000002.1, read as the reverse complement.
AGGCAGTCAATTATTTACAGGAGGAGCATTTGGACCAGAAGGAACTATACAAGCCATAATCTTTTGTTCTTTGGCTTCAATCGCCTTGTTGATATTAAGTGGAAATAAAATAATCAGTCCCTATTGGAGAAAGTAATAAAAATCTTCCTATCTGCAAGTAGCGCAAAATAAAGGATTAATGAATTACAAAGAAAGTAGTTTAATAGCACAACTAAAATAACATTCGAAGCTAATTTACTGGAAATAGATTGTTTGAATTAAAATCTAATTTTAGTTTTATAATAGCAATATAATTAAAAACATATATCTGATGACAAATAATTATGATAATATTCAAAAACAAATACGCTTTTTAGCTGTGTACTCAATAGTTTTGACCATTTTTCTGACTATTGTCTTGATCTTGCTTTTCAGAATGGAAAAAAAGTCAGAAAACTTAATTGTTGAGGAACTAACCGCAAAGCGAATAAATATTGTTGAACCAAATGGACAACCCAGATTAGTTCTTTCCAATGTGCAAAAATCACCAGCAAATTTGAATCACGGAAAACCTTTTGGAATTCGGGGAGGAAACCGTGGCGGTTTAATATTTTATGATGACGAGGCCTCCGAATGTGGAGGGCTTGTGTTTTCGGGTAGAAAAGATAGCAATGGAAAATATTTTGCATCAGGGCATTTTTCTTTTGACCAATACAATCAAAATCAGGTTCTGTATTTACAATATCTTGATGATAACGGTGACAGGAGAACAGGTTTATATGTTGATGATTGGCACAACAGTCCGCCTTACCCACAGTTTCGTCGAACCTACAAGGAAGCAGAAAAATTACCAAATGGTCCCGAAAGAGATGCTAAACTCAAGCAACTATTGGAGCCTGTTAATGGTGACCCTGCCTTCGCTAATCGCGTTTTTATTGGAAAAGACGCAAATAAATCAGCATTAATAAACTTGGCGGACGGAAAAGGTAAAACGAGAATTCAACTTATTGTAGATTCTAATGGAGATGCAAAAATTAATTTTATGGACGAAACAGGAAAGGTTGTTTATAGCTTACCAAATGAAGAGAATCACTAAAGAACAGCTTGAGAAATTATTAAAGGAAAAGCAATACGTTTTTGCTATAAAGAACAACATTCATACATCATAAAAAATAGACAATGAAAAATGTATTAAAACTGGAAGAAATAGCAATGACTGCGATGGGGATTTACCTGTTGACAATTTATAATCTTAACATATCAATATGGATATGGCTACTACTATTTTTTTCGCCGGATATAAGTATGTTAGGTTATTTAGTTAATGCTAAGGCCGGTGCTATAATTTATAATATTTTTCATCATAAAGGAATAGCAATTGCCATAGTTGCTCTAGGTTATTTTATGCATGCTGAACTATTGCTATCAATAGGGATTTTACTATTTGCGCATTCTTCTTTTGACCGGATGATGGGATACGGATTAAAATACTTCAGTAGTTTTAATGATACACATTTGGGTAAATTAAAAAAGGATAAAACCGTTATTAGCGGCAATTTTTGACATTCATTACTTTTAACGAAGGAAAAACATGAAAAAAGAGAATAAAGAACACTATGGGCAACATTTAATCGACAAAATTGAAGGATTAGTTGAACAAAGAGAAGTAACTATTGAAACAATTAAAACGACCTATTTGTTATGTGGCAATGGTGAACCTGTAATTTTCCTGCACGGAGCTGGTGCAGGTGCTGTTACTTGGTATCCATCAATTAATACAATTTCCAAAAATTTTCAAGTAGTAGCACCAGATATAGTTGGATATGGAGAATCTGATAAACCTGATGCGCCTTATAATAGACCGTATTTTTCGAAGTGGCTCAAAGATTTTCTAAAAGAATTGAAAATACCAAAGGCTCATATTGTCGGATTATCTCAAGGTGGCGCTATTGCTTTGCAGTTTGCCATAGACAATCCCGAAATGGTTGATAAACTTGTTTTAGTTGATGCTGCAGGTTTAGGTGCAAAAGTTTCTTTTTGGCCTTTGATTGGAATGATATGGATGAATTGTTTTCCATCATCAATGGCAAATCGATTTAATTCGCATTATTTACTTCATAAACCTATAAACAGAGACCCGAACCATAGTAGCTACTCAATAGCCGTTCTCAAATCTAAAGGAGGAAAAAATGCATTTAAGCAAGGACGTGGAACCGCAGTTTCTAAAATATCAGAAGAATTATTAAAGCAAATAGAAAATGAAACGCTTATCATTTGGGGGAAAGAGGATAAATTATTTTCTGTTGAATATGGTGAAGCAGCAGCTAAAATTATCCCAAATGCAAAGCTTAATTTAATTCAAGATGCTGGACATTTACCGTTAATGGATCAACCAGAAATTTTCAATAAAATTCTTGATGACTTTTTAAAAAGCAAATAAAACAATCGTTGATACAAGCATCGCTTCGGGAGAACTGAAGTGTAAACTTTTGGTATTAAAATAATATCCACAAAAAGATTCGGTGTTTTTTGGATAATAAAATTTCATTTAGAATTTTAAGAAATAACAATCAATATTGTAAATTATGTCAAGAAACAAAAAAAGAATCAAATCTACTTCTTGCCCAAATTGTAATGAAGTATTTGCCGAAATCAACCATAATTTTTGTCCGCATTGTGGACAAGAAAACCATACACATAAATTGCCGTTTAAGCATTTTGTTATGGAAACACTGGAGTCACTAACACATTTTGATACCAAATTACTAAATACGCTAAACGATTTGGTTTTAAAACCAGGAATAGCAATCAAAAACTATAATGCTAACAAGCGAGCACGATATGTACCACCAATTAGATTATATGTATTTACGACTTTTATCTTTCTTTTAATTGTTTCCTTTTTGTTTAGCCACACGATTGAAGAAAATAATGAAAGTTTTAGAAAAAAAATTACAGTAGTAAAAACTAATGGTATCAGTCTATTTACAAAAACGGAAATCGATTCGTTAACTTTCATAAAATTACAAAATGTAAAAACCCTTACGAATTCAGAAACAGTTACTATTTTGAAATCCAGCCATATAAAAACGGATTGGCTGAACACCAGAATTATAAATTCTTTTATAAAACTGCAAACTGGCGATTTAAAAATTTCAGATTTGTATAAAAAATTCGTAAAATATGCTTCGTATTCGCTTTTTATTTTTATGCCGTTTTTTGCACTAATATTAAAATTGTTTTATTTCAGAAAAGACTATTATTACTCTGAATTTTTAGTTTTTTCCATTTTCTACCATATTATTATATTTGGTTTAATGGGAGTATTACTGCTTATGGAAAGGATTTTAAATATTGATTTTGTTTATTTATTGACACCTTTTTTTATACTAATTTTTGTTTATTTAGGCATTTCATTAAAAACTGTTTTTGATGGAAGCTGGTATAA
>JACMPO010000160.1 GCA_014377455.1 Flavobacterium sp. | reverse complement strand
TGAGAATAAATAGTATTTGAGTTTAATAACAAAATAAAAAACATAAAAAAGATATGCTTCTTTTTTGTAAAAACTAAAGACAAAAAATTTAAAAAGCTAAAATAAACGTTTTTAAAGTAAGGAGAATTTTGTTTCATGCTTGTTTTTTTTTTTTGATTGGGTCAATAAAATTCAAATATTTAAAAATTAAACTTTAATCTTTAATCTTTAATTATTAGAATACGAACCAAAATTAATATTCAATTTTGTTAATCAATTATAAAATCTATGAATAACAGTAATAGTCGTTAAAATGCTTAAATCAAAAATAAATTTTATTTAATTTGCTTTTATATCTCGTATTCGTAATCTTTACAATTAAAATTTTTATAAAAATTAATTTGATTTTTTATTTATTAACAATTTTAAATTTTATCACATCAAATTTTAAACAAAACTATATTTCAATATTCAATAAAACAAATATATTATCGATTAAATGCAAAAAACAACTGTTTAAATGCAAAAATATATTTTTAATTAAATATATTCTTACAAAAATATTTAAATCTTAATATTATTAATTATTTATGAAAAATATCAAATTAATCAGGCATGCAAAATCAGAATCTCAAAACTTCGTTTCTGACTTCGATAGAAATTTAATTAAAAAAGGAATAGATGATTCTAACAAAATGGGAGTTGTCACATCAAATTTGCTTCTAAATTCAGAACTATTTTATTGTAGCCCGGCAAAAAGAACCATAGAAACAGCAAAAATTTTTCTAAAAAATTGGAATTTGTCATTAGATAATCTAAAAATTATTGATCAACTTTATGCTTTTAGCTTATCTAACCTTGAAGCTACTGTTAAATTAACACCAAATTTGTTTGATAATCTAATTCTTTTTGGTCATAATAATGCTATTACAGATTTTGTTAATAAATTTGGGGATATTTACCTAGATAATGTTCCAACTTCCGGTTTTGTATCCATTACTTTTGAGGTAGATAATTGGAAAGACATAAACAAAGGAACAACTGATAAAATAGTATTTCCCAGTCATATTTAAAGATGCAAACAGAAAAAAAATACAAATATATAGATCGCGAAAAAAGTTGGTTAACTTTTAATGCACGAGTGCTCCAAGAAGCAGCAGACGATACTGTTCCTTTATTAGATAGACTACGCTTTCTGGGAATTTTTTCAAATAATCTCGATGAATTTTTTCGAGTTCGTTTTGCTGCTATTCGTCGTTTAAGTCTTGCTGGGGTTTCTGGCGAGAAAATTTTAGGTGGAATTTCTTCACAAAAATTGGTAAAAGACATCACTGATATCGTTATAAAACAACAGGAGGAAAGTCTTAAAATTTTAAATATCATAGAAAATAAACTCAAAACCGAAAATATTTTGATGGTTAACGAGAAAGAACTTTCTATAGATCATCAAAATTTTATTCACGAATATTACATCCAAACTGTCAGTCCAGCATTAGTAACAATTATTTTGAATGATCTTGCGGAATTTCCATTATTAAAAGATACTTCGGGTTATCTTGCTATAAAATTGGTTATGAAATCAGACGAAAAACCAAAACTTTTAGGACTAGTAAAACCCAAAAAAGAAATAAGATACGCCTTAATTGAAATTCCAAAATCCATAAATCGATTCGTGGTTTTACCAACTAAAGATGAAAAACAATATGTAATTTTTCTGGATGATGTAATTCGATTTTGTTTGGGAAGTATTTTCAATATTTTTGATTACGAAAGTATTGCTGCACACATGATTAAAATTACGAGAGATGCACAATTAGATATTGATTCAGATCAAAGTAAGAGTATGCTGGAAAAAATTGCAAGTTCGGTTAAAGACAGACGAATTGGTGAGCCAGTTCGGTTTGTATATGATACTGAAATTGAAAAAGACACACTTAAATTTTTTCTGACTAATATGAATATTGAATCTACCGACGGAATTATTCCAGGCGGAAGATATCACAACCGACGCGATTACATGAATTTCCCTAGTCTCGGCAGATTTGATTTGTTGTATCATCAAAAAACACCGCTACCTGTTATTGGTCTTTCACTCGATGGAAGTTTGTTAAATAAAATTGCCAAAAAAGATTACTTAAACTGCGCTCCTTATCAATCATTTTCTTATATAATTAAATTTTTAAGAGAAGCAGCATTAGATCCAAAAGTGACTGCCATAAAAATAACTTTATATCGGTTAGCAAAAAATTCGCAGATTATAAGTTCGCTAATAAATGCAGCTAAAAATGGCAAAAAAGTTACCGTTCAAATAGAACTTCAAGCTCGATTTGACGAAGCTAGTAATATTTCTTATGCCGAAATAATGCAAACCGAAGGAATCAATTTAATATTTGGTATCAAAGGATTAAAAGTTCACAGCAAAATTTGTGTAATTGATCGCATTGAAAGTGGAAAATTAAAACGTTACGGCTTTATATCAACAGGAAATTTTAATGAGTCAACTGCAAAAGTTTATACTGATGTTACTCTTTTTACCTCACACCAAGAAATTTTAAAAGACGTTTCTAAGGTATTCGATTTTTTTGAAGTTAATTATAGAATTCATCGCTATAAACATCTTATTGTTTCACCACATTATTCACGTTCAAGACTTTATAAACTTATTGACAGAGAAATTCATAATGCTAATGCCCAACGTCCAGCTTTTATCAAACTAAAAATGAACAGCCTGTCTGATTTTGCAATGATAGATAAGTTGTACGATGCTAGTAATGCAGGAGTAAAAATTCAGTTGCAAGTTCGCGGTATTTGCTCCTTAATTCCTGGTGTTAAAGGTATGTCTGAAAATATTGAAGCGATTAGTATTGTTGATAATTTTCTAGAACATGCCCGTATTTTTATATTTGGAAACGATAATAATCCTGAAATTTATATTTCTTCTGCCGATTTTTTAACTAGAAATCTAGATGGTCGAGTAGAAGTAAGTTGTCCTATATATGACGAAGATATAAAAAAACAACTTTTGGATAATTTTGAATTGGGATGGAAAGGAAATGTAAAAGCAAGATATCATTCTGAAAAACTGGATAACAAATATCGAATTCGTAAACCAAACGAACCCGTTTTTAGAGCTCAACAAGAAACCTACAACTATTATAAAAATAACTTAGTATAACAAGCTTTAAAATTAAATATTAATTGATGAAATAATTGTAAATAAACACTTTATTTTTTTTTTAAAAAATTAGTTATTTACTATAGAATAAATGAAATGAAATTCACAAAACCCTTCAAAATGGAAACATGGATTCTTTATGCATTAATCTCAATGGTTTTTGCAGGTTTAACTTCGGTTTTAGCCAAATATGGTTTGCAAAACATCAATTCCGATTTGGGTTTAGGCATCAGAACCACTACAATTTTCGTCTTACTTTTAATTTTTATTTTATCAACAGATAAGTTAAAAGATTTACCACTAATAACTAATAAACAATTTTTGCTTCTTATTTTATCTGGAATCACCACAACCTTAAGTTGGGTTTTTTATTATCGAGCTATGAAAACAGGATTGGTTTCTTATGTTGCGGCAATCGATAAAGCGAGTATTGTTATTACCTTAACATTGTCATTTATTTTGCTTAAAGAACCCATGACTCCTAAAATAATTTTGGGAGGATTATTAATATTTGGTGGTATGCTAGTTTTAATATGGAAATAAATTAAGAATGATTAAAACAATTTTTTACATAGCATTTGGTGGTGCATTAGGAAGCATATTGAGGTATTTAACATCAGTTTTAGTCTCAAAATTTTGGTCAAATCATTTTCCTTTGGCGACATTTATTACTAATATTTTGGGATGTTTTTTAATAGGATTTCTAATAGGGATATTGGAGAAAAATGAAATGGCTAATGGTAATTTAAAATGGTTTTTAATCACCGGATTTTGTGGTGGTTTTACAACATTTTCCACTTTTGGCTATGAAAATACTGTTTTGTTTCAAGCAAATAATTCTATTTTAGCTTTTGCATACATTGCCTTAAGTGTTGTTTTAGGAATTTTTTCTGTATGGTTTGGACTTTTCATATCAAAATAAATTGCACAAAAATGAAAACAAAATCATGTGCTCTTTGTAAAATCGATGAAACTACACTTTTCAGAATCCAAATTAAAAATGAAAAAACGTGGATTTTTGTCTGTAAATTATGTTGTACCAAATCCAAAACGCTTGAACATTACAAATATGGTGGTACTTGGAAAGGAAGTAAGCCATGAAAATTAAAAACTTTTGAAAATAGATAACTTCCATTTTTTCTGATTTTTTAAAAACTAAAATATCTGTTAATCTATTCCATTGCAATAGCAATTTTTAGTATTTTCGCACACTATGACTGAAAAAGATATTGTTTTAATACAAGAATTACTTGCTACACCTAAAAAAATTGCCATAATTCCGCATCGTAGTCCCGATGGTGACGCAATGGGATCTACTTTGGGATTGTATCATTTTCTTTTAAAACTAAATCAAAACCCAACAGTAATTGTCCCAAACGATTTCCCAGAATTTTTAGCTTGGCTTCCAAGTTCAGAAAATGTTTTGGTATTTGAAAATGATAAAGTTAATGTCACTAAAATACTGCAAGAGCAAGAATTAATTTTCACTTTAGATTTTAATGCCTTGCATAGAACTGGAGAAATGGAACAAGTCCTGAACAAACTGAAAGTTCCTTTTGTAATGATCGATCATCATCAAGCACCAGAAAATTATGCTGCGGTAACTTATTCTAACACCAATTTTGGATCTACTTGCGAAATGGTGTACAATTTTATTGAGTTTTTAAATAAACTAAATTTAATTGACACAACAATTGCGACTTGTTTATACACAGGAATTTTAACTGATTCTGGTGGATTTAAATTTCCTAAAACCACCGGTCGAACGCATAGAATTGTTGCCGAACTTATAGATTTAGGAGTCCAAAATACTGAAATTCCCAATTTACTTTTTGAAAATAATTCGTACAATCGTTTGCAACTGCTCGGCAGGAGTTTACAAAACATGAAAGTATTGTCAGAATTTAAAACGGCTTACATTACACTTTCGCAAAAAGAATTAAATGAATTTCATTATCAAAAAGGAGATACCGAAGGAACTGTTAATTACGGATTATCAATAAAAGGTATTATTTTTGCAGCGATATTTATAGAACACCGAGAAGAAAATATTATAAAAATTTCGTTTCGATCCCAAGGTGATTTTGATGTAAATCAGTTTGCGAGAGAACATTTTAATGGCGGAGGACATATTAATGCTGCAGGAGGAAAGTCTAACGATACTTTGCAAAACACCGTCAAAAAATTTGAAGAATTAGTTACTAAATTGAAATTCAACTAAAATGAAATTGCTAAAAAATAGTTTATTAGTTTTTATAATGATTCTTGTTTTAGCAAGTTGCAAACAACAGCAACAAGCTAGAATGCCCATTTCACGTACGTCGGGAGTATTTTTAAAACAATCGGCGGAACGAAATAAAAAATTGATTAAAGGTGAAGAAAATCAGATAGATTCCATCATAAAAAATAATCCCAAAATAGACTATATAGCATCAAAAAAAGGATATTGGTATCATTATGAACTCAAAAACGATAAAGATACACTGCATCCCAAAAAAGGCGATGTTGCTTATTTTGATTATGAAATAAAAGACATCAAAGGGAATATTATTTATTCGCAACTTGAGTTAAAACCTCAAATTTATACCGTAGATAAACAAAACATCATGATGGGAATAAGAGATGGCATAAAATTAATGCACAAAAAAGAAACGGTAACCTTCTTGTTTCCATCACACATGGGATTTGGATATCATGGCGATAACAACCGTATTGGGACTAATGAACCACTGATTTGCACAATTACTTTAAACGATTTTAAACCCGAAAATAAATTAACACCGCAATAATTATGAAAAGAATAGCAACACTGCTGCTGGCATTTTTTCTAGCTTTATTTGTTTCCTGTAAAGATAAGCATGATAAACTTGCTGATGGATTATATGCCGAAATCGAAACTTCAAAAGGAACTATATTAGTAGCTTTAGAATATCAAAAAGCGCCTGTAACAGTAGCAAATTTTATAACATTGGCAGAAGGAACAAATACTTTTGTATCTCAAGATTATAAATCAAAAAAATTATTTGATGGCTTAAAATTCCATCGAGTTATTCCAAATTTTATGATTCAAGGTGGCGATCCTTTAGGAAATGGTTCAGGAGATGCGGGTTATAAATTTAAAGATGAATTTACAGATCTTAAATTTGATAAAGGTGGAATTTTAGCAATGGCCAACTCTGGACCAGGTACCAATGGAAGTCAATTTTTTATTACACATTTAGAAACTCCATGGCTAGACGGGAAGCATACTATCTTTGGTCATGTGGTTGAGAAAGGAATGGAAGTTGTAAACGCGATAGTTCAAGATGATGCTATAAATTCTATTAAAATTATCCGTAAAGGTGAAGACACTAAAAAGTTTGATGCAGTAAAAGTTTTTTCTGATTATTTTTCAAATGAAGCGGAAAATCAAAAGAAACAAAATGCAATTGACAATGTTGGAAAACAAAAAGCAACAACCGATAAATTAGCTTTCATAGCAAGTCAAAAAGTAATAGCAACCAAAACTGCTACAGGATTATCATATACTATTTTTGAAAAAGGAACGGGGAAAAAACCTGTTGTTGGAACTACAGTTTACATTCAATATTCTGGATATTTAGAAGATGGAACACTTTTTGATTCAAACAATCCAGCTGTAGCAAAAGCATTTGGAAAATATGATCCACAGCGAGATGCTCAAGGCGGATATGCTAATATTCCTTTTCAAGCTGGAGCTAAAGAGGGAATGATTCCTGGCTTTATTCAAGGTCTAGAAAAGTTAAGTTTTGGCGATAAAGCGATGTTATTTATTCCATCTAATTTAGCTTATGGTGAAAATGGTGCTAGGAATGTAATTCCGCCAAATGCGAACATCATTTTTGAAGTCCAAATGTTTGAAAAATAATTAATTAACATATATTAACAACAAATTAAATTCCAATAACAATGAAAATAATATTTAAAATCGTTTTAATATTTTTTTTAGGTATGACTATTTCAAATGGTCAAACCAAGAAAAAAATGGTAACTGGAGGAATCAAAGCACCAATGAAAACTCAGGTTTTAATACCAACTAAAAGTGTAAATGATGGTATTTTTGCAGAAATAAACTCAACTAAAGGTGTTATGTTGCTAAAATTAGAGTACCAAAAAGCGCCTGTAACCGTCGCAAATTTTATTGCTTTAGTTGAGGGTACTAATATAGCAGTGGGAGAAAAATTTAAAGGAAAACACTTTTATGACGGATTAAAATTTCATAGAGTAATAAAAGATTTCATGATTCAAGGTGGTGATCCTGAAGGTAATGGTTCTGGTGGGCCAGGATATGCTTTTAAAGACGAATTTGATCCATCGTTAATTTTCGATAAAGGTGGAATTTTAGCCATGGCAAATTCGGGACCTAAAACAAATGGTTCACAGTTTTTTATTACACACAAGGAAACACCATGGTTAAATAATAAACATTCTATATTTGGGAGTATCATTTCTGGAATGGATGTCGTGAATAAGATTGAACAAAACGATGCCGTTACTAAAATTACAATAATCCGTAAAGGTGCTGATGCTAAGAAGTTTGATGCCACTAAAGTATTTTCAGATTATTTTGCTAACAAAGGAAGCGACGATGCAAAACAAGCTGCAGTTGATGCTGAAAATAAGAGAAAATATTTGGAAGCAGAAGCTGTTAAAAAGAAAGAATATAATGAGAAATATGGTTCAATTATGGCAACTAAGGTTGTTGCATTAGACGCAATAAAAGCAACATCAACTAAAACAGAATCCGGATTACAATATTCAATTACTCAAAAAGGAAGTGGAAAAAAGCCAGCCGATGGAACAAATGTTTTAATACATTATGCTGGATTTTTAGAAGATGGGAGTCTGTTTGATAGCAGTTATGAAGACATTAACAAAATGTATGGGAAGTATGATGAGAACAGAGCTAAAGCAAATGGATATCAACCTTTTCCATTTATGGCAGGAAAAAAAGATGGTTTAATTCCTGGATTTATTGAAGGTTTAAGTCAAATGTCAATTGGAGATAAAGCAACCGTTTTTATACCCTCAAAACTGGGATATGGCGAGCGTGGAGCTGGAACAGTAATACCACCTAACTCAAATATTATTTTTGAAATCGAAATGCTTGAAGCTCAAGCAAAAACTGAAACTCCTGCAACACCAAAATAAAATTTTAAAATAGTAAAAGCCCGGAAAATTTATTTTTTCGGGCTTTTTTTGTTAATAAATTATTATAAAATAAAATTTATTTTTTTAAATCGAACTAAATAAATCACAATTTTTGAATTAGTTATAACTAATAAAGTTCTTAAATAAAATATCGTTAAACTTTAATATTCATTTTTCTCAAAAGACTAATTTTGTGTTATACGGCAAGTAAACAGGAAATTCCTTCGTATCATTTTACGTATGTGTTACTTTTGCTTTGTATACTAGGTTTCGACTCAAAACAGTCTTGAGTCTTAAAGCAGTTGCGTATTTTATTTATAATATTAATCTTAAAAAGAAAATTTTAAAAATGAAAAATCAAATTAAATTTTAGTAAACAATTATTCATAATTACTTTATTGGCTTTAACAGCTTTAAGTTCAAGTAATTACGATATTGAAAATATCAAAAGTAAAAATAAAAATATAGCAAAGAATACTAATGCTATTCCCCCATTACCAATTTCTATGCCATTTGGTTTGAAAATTATTAACAATAGTAGTGTAGATATTAGATTAATATCTGTAATTGGTCTTGGAAATGGCGGTGAAACCATAGAATGTAAGGCCACATTGCCAAATCCTTTGCTTACCGGTGGTAATGTATCAATATCTAAAAGACAAGTTATTTTTAATAATTATGAAAATACAGTTTCTTATAATGGTAGGTTTAATTTAGCCAGTTGGTCGGTTTATGACTTTGGTTTCTTACATAAAGAGGATGTGCAAAGCCAATATACTTATAGTGCAGACCCAAACGACCCTAATGCCCCTTTATATGCAGACTTTAGAGGCGTATTATTATTTGCTGAAACAGGTGATTTTAATAAATTTTATGACGGCAGTGGTCTCTAGTTTATGGAAATAATATCGGTGTTAATGCTACGGCAAGTGTAGGATTTGATGGTAATTATTTTTCTGGAACTACTGTTGCTGGAGATTATTATAATATTTGTTCCTTACAAGGAAGTTCTGGTGTTATTCACCTTAAATGGTCAATAGGTGGCGATAATTATATTCTTTTAAATATTACTGATTAAAAACTTTAAATCGGTAACTAATTAGTTTTAGTTACCGATTTTTAATTTATACTATTATGAAAAATCTTTATTTTATAATACTATTATTTTCTTCTTATTTAGGTTTTTCTCAAACTAACTATCAAAGAATTTGGGGTACATTCTTTGGATGTAAAGGCACTGTTTTATCAAATTCAATAATAGATCATCAATGAAATATTTATTTGGTTGGTTATATGGTTATTCTTAATAATAATAATGATCCTATTTATACAACTTTTGCTACCACAGGAGCTCATTTGCAAACACCAGGTAGTAATTAAGCACTTATTGCGAAATTTACTACAACTGGTAATTTGCTTTGGTGTACTTTTTTTGATACAACTTTTTCTATTGCTGATTCTAATACAGGAATTTCACCTCTAGCCGTAGGAGTAGATTCAGAAAATAATTTATATTTATCTGGAGTTTGTCCATTTCAAAATAATATTCCTATAGGTGGCTATACAAGTCCAGGAATAATAACAGAACCTGTTGGGTTTAATTTAGATGGTAGTGGACAAACAGGTTTTTTAGCCAAATTTTCTAGTAGTGGTGTTCAGCAATGGGGTAAATTTACTTCAGGTATCATACATAGTATTGTTTTTGATACTAATGATGTTATGTATGTTGGAGGATATACAAACTATCAAACCCAAGTTGGTACTCCAAATACTTTTCAACCCAATTATATAAATTATAGTAATTCCGTTTTGTACTATTTTATAGCTAGGTTTACTCTACTGATGGAGTAAAAATTTGGGGGAGTTATTATGGATATGAAAACGAATTATCTTATTACAATTCCGTAATACCATTTGAACTATACCTAGCAACTGATAATTCTGGTAATATATATGTTGTTGCTAATATCCATTTATATACGTTCAATTATTATGCTACTTGGGGTTGTTTTCAAAGTGATGCTAATTATCCTCAAACAAATTTGAATGGTTCTAGTTTTATAAGTAAGTTTAACTCTAGTGGGCAACGAATTTGGAGTACATATTTTGGGTTATCGCAAAATTTAAGCACTACAGTAATTACTGATATCGCAGTTTCTGGAAATAATCTCTATATAACGGGAGTTACAAATGCCTCATCAGGTGTTGCCACACAAGAAGCATTTCAACCTACAAAAGCTGGTGCATCTTATACGGGTACTGATAACCGTGATGCTTATGACGGATATATAACAAAATTTGACTTAAATGGAAATCGAATTTGGGGAACTTATTGCGGTGGTACGCTCGAAGATCGAGTAAATAAAATTCAAGTAAAAAACAATGCTATTTTTATAGCAGGAATTACTAAAAGTCCTGACGGAATAAGTACATTAGATGGTTTTCAAAATTCTTTAACTCCACCAGTAGATGCAACGACTGCAATTTATTTTTTCGATTCATTTGTGTCAAAATTTGATTTGAATGGAACTAAAATTTGGGGAAGTTATTATGGAGGTAGTAAAGGAGAATCCATAAAGAATAATACTGAACCAGATACTTTTATATTACTAAATGATACTGGAACTTTTTATTTGGCTGGAAACACATCAAGCGAAAATAATGTTGCTACTTCAGATGGTCATCAACCAGCCTGGAATAATTTGCCCAATACAAATCAATATCCTGCTTCAACTAATTTTTATTTAGCTAAGTTTGACCCTGTACCCTTGAACACCGAAAATTTTACATTTAATAATTTAAAATTCGCTCCAAACCCAACAACTAATGTTGTTACTATTTCTAATAATTCAACCATAGAAAGCTTTGAAATTTTAACAGTTTTAGGTCAAAAATTAGTTTCAAAGAATTTTAATAGTTTACAAGCACAAATAGATTTTTCAGCGTTTTCAAACGGAATTTATTTTATTAAAATTTCCAGTCAAGGTTTTGAAAAAATAATAAAAATTCTTAAAGAGTAGTATTAAAATTATAATAAAGTTTAAAACTAAAAAGCCCAAAAAATTTATTTTTTCGGGCTTTTTTATTAAATAATTAAATATTATTATAAAAATTATCCTTTAAATTTCCAATCAAATTCATCGTTATCATTTATTATTGCTCCAATTTCAACCCTAATTATAATTCCAAATTCTACTTGTAACGTAAGCCAGTTACTTTCATTAAAATAATTTTCTGTTGAATCAAAATCTTCCTGTTCCCACGATTTGATATCTTTCTCAATCAATTCATTTTTTACTTCTAAACCTCCTAGACCTATAATTTTTGAATCAAACACAACCAAATCTGGATTAGAAGATATTAAGTATCCAAATCGAAATTGTTCATCTTCATAAAATGTCAATCTCAATTTCAATTCATTATATAAAAAAATAATATTTTTTTCATCATCATTAAATTGCTTATCAGGATTTCCAATTATTGAAATTACATCGTTCTGTTTCATTCCAAACTGCAATTTGTCAGTTCCTATTTTTGGTTTTAATATCATTGTTTTCTTTATCTAATATTCAAACGTACCATACTCAGATTTTATAGTCAGTCTTTTCCAATCAAAGGGTTCAACTCTACCTATAATTTGTGCTTCAACGCCAAATGATTCTGAAATTTTAATAATATCCTGAGCAATTTCATTTGGTACATACAATTCCATTCGATGTCCGCAATTAAAAACTTGATACATCTCTTTCCAATCTGTCTTCGATTGTTCTTGAATCAATTTAAATAGGGGAGGCACTGAAAATAAGTTGTCTTTTATTATATGTAAATTATCTATAAAATGCAAAATCTTAGTTTGTGCACCACCGCTACAATGTACCATTCCATGAATATCTTTTGGAGTATATTTTTCTAAAATTTGTTTGATTATAGGAGCATAAGTTCGAGTAGGCGAGAGTACTAATTTTCCCGCATTTAGAGATGAATTTTCAACCTCATCAGTCAGTTTTATAGCACCGGAATACACCAAATTTTCGGGAACATTTGCATCAAAACTTTCAGGATATTTTTTTGCTAAATAATTGGAAAAAACATCATGTCTAGCCGATGTTAATCCGTTACTTCCCATGCCACCATTATATTCTTTTTCATAATTAGCTTTTCCAAATGAGGCTAAACCAACAATCACATCTCCAGCTTTAATATTGGCATTATCAATAACATCTGCACGCTTCATTCTAGCAGTAACAGTAGAATCTACAATAATAGTACGAACTAAATCGCCAACATCAGCAGTTTCGCCACCAGTAGAATGTATGGTCACACCAAATGTTTTTAACTCAGAAATTAACGCTTCGGTACCATTAATTAATTCAGAAATTACTTCTGCAGGAATTAAATTTTTATTTCTACCAATTGTTGATGATAGCAAAATAGTATCCGTGGCTCCAACGCAAAGTAAATCGTCGATATTCATTATCAAAGCATCTTGCGCGATGCCTTTCCAAACCGAAAGATCACCAGTTTCTTTCCAATACAAATAAGCCAAAGACGATTTTGTCCCAGCACCATCAGCATGCATTATTAAACAATACGCATCATCGTTAGTTAAATAATCGGGAACAATTTTGCAAAAAGCCTTTGGGAATAAGCCTTTATCTATATTTTTTATCGCTTTATGTACATCTTCCTTAGATGCAGAAACTCCACGAAGCGAATAGCGCTGGCTGTTTTCAGAACTCATTTTAGTAATTTTGTTGTGTCTGTCAAAGATAGTCAAACTATTTAAATTGCTCTGATTAGAAATTTATTTTTGGAGCAAATGGCTTGGGCATTTTAGCCATCCATATTCCCGCTTTTGTTGCAATGCCAGCAAAAAAGCTGACATTTCCTCGACAATCGGGGCTATAAAATAAACGTATTGGTAAAATATAAGTAAATTTAATTCAACTGTTCTTGAAAAACGTGAAGTAAAAATGTTGGCGAAATAGTTCTCGTTGGAGATTGTTCCATAGCTTTCAAAATTCGTTTTATAGCAAAGGGATTTAAACCCATTGTTAACCCAATTTCATGAATTTTCACCAATTCCCTTTCATGTAAAATACCATCACTATGCATCAATAAAGCTAATCTATAAAACTGTTGAATTCTCTCAAAATCAGATTTAATAACATCACTATGCAATTCCTGATGAAAAAGTTCTTTAAAATCTTTAGTGCTAATTTTTAGTTCATCAGCAATCATTGATAAGAGTTTGAATTCTTTATCATGCAGTTTTCCATCTACAATTGCAAACGCAATCATATCTGCTAGTAAACTCATTTTTTGTATTTTTGTTTGCATGATTTATTTTTAGCTAAAATACTATTTTTTTTAACATCTTAAAAACACTATTTTGAAAGTATATTTCCTTATTCTCGCCTCATTTTTTTGGAGTAATTTTTTTGGTCAGCAAAATACTGCTAGTAAACAGGTTTCAACTTTTTTTATTGAAGCTCAACAATTAAATACAAAAAAGAAAATATGGGTTTATCTGCCAAAAAATTACGAAACTACAACTAAAAAATTTCCTGTAATTTATATGCATGATGCTCAAAATTTATTTGATTCAAAAACCTCTTATGTTGGTGAATGGAATGTTGATGAAACTTTAGATAGTATTAATGCTCAAGTAATTATAATAGGTATCGAGCATGGTAATGAAAAAAGAATGGAAGAACTTACGCCTTACAAAAATGAAAAATATGGTGGTGGTAAAGCAGACAGCTATATAGAATTTATTGTTAAAACGCTTAAACCTTATGTAGATAAAAATTATAAAACTAAAACCACCGCAAAAAGCACCTGTATAATGGGAAGTTCGTTAGGTGGTTTAGTCTCATTTTATGCTGCCATAAAATATCCTGAAATTTTTGGAAAAGTGGGTTGTTTTTCTCCTTCCTTCTGGTTCAATAGAAATGAAATTTTCAATTTGATGGAACAAACCAAAAAGTTTAAAACCAAAATTTACTTTTTGTGTGGCGATAACGAAGGTGATGCCGATATGGTAAACGATTTGAATGCTATGGAATATAAAATAAATACTAAAAGGTGTAGTTGTAAAATGTTAAACAAAAAAATCATTGTTAAAGGCGGTCAACACAATGAAAAATTGTGGCGAGAAGGTTTTAAAAATGCGTATCTTTGGCTTTTTTAATTAAAGTTTTGTTGATTACTTAAATCCTTATTAGTATCATGAATAACAACGATATTTTCAAAAAGTTACGAGTTGCTTTACAATTGCGCGATGACCAAATAATTGAGATTATGGAACTCGTAGATTTCAGAATTTCCAAAGGTGAAATAGGTAATATTTTTAGAGCCGAGGATCATTCTGATTTTATGTTGTGTGGTGATCAAATACTTCGCAATTTTCTAAATGGATTAATCATTCATTTACGTGGGACAAAAGAAAACCCGAAGAATGCTCAGGATGTATTAAAACAAAATAAACTTGCATTACAGCCTAAAAAAGATTTTGTTAAAAAAGAGTATTCAAAAGAATATAACGAAAATCGAGCTAATCAATCACCAAAAGAAATAGCCAATAAAAAACCAAATTCTAATTTTAAATCGAAGGGCAAGCGTCCTGAAAAAAAAATAGAAGTCGTTGAAAAAGTGAAATACAATAATGGAAAACAAAAAAAATCTTAAAGTATTTACTTTAAGATTTTTTTATTTTTATTTCTTTTTAGTTTCGATATACTTAAAAGTTTTGGGATCGTAAACTAGTTTTATTTCTTTTCCTTTATTTTTTTGAATTACTGTGCCATCTGGATTTAAAGTAAGTTCATAGCCTTCTCTATGTATTCGTTCTTGAGTTTCACTTGCATTTTTTAATCGATCTAAAAATACTTTTTCAGTAATTTTACTAGTAAGTTGTGTATTTACAAAAATTAGAGTCTTTGTTGTTATATCATATATTTGACTTGTTAGGGTGGTAGATTCTTCATTTTTATTATCGGTTTTAGTTACCACTCTTTCAACCCATGAAATGAAATAAAGTTTAGCTCCATTAGCAGTAAACGGCATTAGTTTTGTGTCTAAAGGAACAAACTTTGAATCTACATTTTTAATAATAATTGATTCATTTCCTTTGACTGAACCAGCAAATGAAATTTGGAAATTATTGTTTTTCACTTCAACTTCTAAATTATCTACTTTAGCAAAACTATTTTTCGATTTGTTACTCTTCTCCTCGGATGTTGCCGTTTTTTTCTTTTGAGCATAAGTAGAAATGCTTAAAAGCAATACTACAAATAATACTATTTTATTTTTCATTTGTAATTATTTATTGGTTCTAAATTTAATAGTACTAAAGTAGTATAAAAATAATAGTTTTATGTTAAAAAAAAACCGCTTGCTATTGCAAACGGTTTTTAACCAATAAACTTAAAATAAACTATTTATCAGTTGATTTAAGAGCTAAACTATAAACTACTAAACCAAACCCGATTTTGTTGATAGCATCTGCAATGTTGTAAGCAACATCTACGCTACCTTTTCCTAACACTGATGTGTACCATCCGTCAGTTCCTAACATATATCCTAATGGATAAATTGCCCAACCAACTAATACAAACCAGCATAATATTTTGTGTGCAGCCAATACATCTCCACCAGCATCTTTAGCTAATTTTGAAGCACTTCCTAACCAAATTTCATAAGCTATTGCAAAGTAAGCAAGACCTGAAATGAAACCCCATACTTGAGCTTGGTCTTTAAAAATTGTTTCTCCTAAGTAACCAGTTACTAGCATCACAATTGAGTAGAAAATCAGTTTCCATAACAATCCTGTTTTTGCACCTGCAACTTTTAAGATTAAATAGAACTCCACACACATTAATGGCACTGTAAGTACCCAGTCAACATATCTGAAGAATGTTGGCGATTCATGAAATTCTCCCCAGTATTCTTTCATGTAAAAATAATGCACCGCTGCAATGAAGGTGATTAATCCAGAAACCAATACTGATGTACGCCACTTTTTATCAAATTGATTAAGTGATAAAAAGAAAAATGCAGATGCAGCCATCATAGCCATACAACCTACAAAAAATGTAAATCCAGTGTAATCATCTGGTAACATTTTAGAAACTGAAGCAGAAATAAACATAAAATTTGTCATAATAAAATGAATTTGGTTAAATTATTTGTTTTACACAATTGGTTAAATTGTTCAAGCAAATATATAGAACACTCAACAAAAATAAAAGCTTTTGTTTATTTTTTTTTAACTATTTTTAAACAATAATTAAAATCATGTTGAAAAACTCTAATTTATCAATAGTTGCAAGCTTTTTGGGGCTTTGGATAACTTCATTTTTTGAGAATAAAGTCCAAATTATCTTTGGTTTTATACTTATTTTATCATTTGGAATACTTCATGGCGCAAACGATTTAGTTGTTTTTAAGAAAATAAACGCTACAAATAGTGCAACATCATTTCTAAAATTGATTTCTTCTTATGTAATTATAGTTTTATTTTCTGCTATGCTATTTACCATAATTCCATGGTTGGCTTTATTATTATTTATAATAGTAAGCGGATATCATTTTGGCGAACAACATTGGCAGGAATTAGAGATTAAAAACTTTAGGTTATTGTTACCTATTTTTCAATTTAACTATGGAATTTTTATACTGATACTTCTTTTTGTATTTCATGTTACTGAAGTCGAGGAAATAATCTTTTCAATAATAGGTATCAATATAACTTTTATAAATTTTACCTATTTAGTTTTAATTTTTGGTTTTACACTCGGTATTTTTTTTGTTTACCTATATTGTACATCTATAAAATTTAGAGAAAATAGTATTGAAGAAATTCTTTATCTACTTGTTTTTTCAATATTGTTTAAAGTGGGCAGTTTAATTTGGGGCTTTGCACTTTATTTCATTTTGTGGCACAGTATTCCGTCACTGCGAGATCAAGTAAAATTTTTGTACGGTAATTATAGTTTTAATAATTTCAAAATGTATTTTAAATCGGCATTTGTATACTGGATAATTTCGCTTTTAGGAATTTTGATTTTATATTTATTTTTTAAAGATTATCGACTTTTTAATGCTTTGTTTTTTTCATTTTTAGCATCAATTACTTTTCCTCATGCATGGGTAATTTTGAAAATGTTTAAAAAGTAGATACAAAAAAACCGAGCGATTTCTCACTCGGTTTAATTAACAATTTATTTATATATAATCGATTAGATTATTTTACTTCTTCAAACTCTACATCTTGAGTATTATCTCCAGATTGTTCAGCTTGAGGTTGTGCTTCTTGAGCTTGTTCAGCTTCACCTTGAGCATACATCGCTTCGGTTGCAGTTTTCCATGCAGCATTCACATTATCAAGACCTTTTTGAATCGCTTCAACATCTTGTGATTGATGCGCCATTCTTAATTCGGTTAATGCATACTCAATTGCTGTTTTATGTTCGTCAGAAATTTTGTCAGCCAATTCTTTCAACTGGGATTCTGTTTGAAAAATCAAGCTGTCAGCTTCGTTAATTTTTTCGGCTTTTTCTCTCGCAATTTTATCTGCTCCAGCATTTGCTTCAGCATCTTTTTTCATTCTTTCGATTTCTTCCGATGTTAATCCTGATGAAGCTTCGATACGAATATCGTGTGATTTTCCAGTTCCTTTATCGGTAGCTGAAACTTTGATAATTCCATTTGCATCAATATCAAATGTAACTTCAATTTGAGGAACTCCTCTTGGTGCTGGTGGAATTCCATCTAAGTTGAAACGACCAATTGTTTTGTTATCGGCAGCCATTGCTCTTGCACCTTGAAGAACGTGTAATTCTACTGTAGGTTGAGAATCGGCAGCGGTTGAAAATATTTGCGATTTCTTAGTTGGTATTGTTGTGTTTGACTCTATTAAAGTAGTCATAATTCCACCCATTGTCTCAATTCCTAATGATAAAGGTGTAACGTCTAGTAACAATACATCTTTTACATCTCCAGATAAAACACCACCTTGAATTGCAGCTCCAATAGCAACTACTTCATCAGGGTTTACACCTTTTGATGCTTTTTTACCAAAAAATTTCTCTACTTCGTCTGCAATTCTAGGTATTCTTGTAGATCCACCAACTAAGATTACTTCGTCAATATCTGACGTTGATAATCCAGCATCTTTCAATGCTTTTGCTACAGGTTCCATAGAACGTTTTACTAATGCATCAGATAATTGTTCAAATTTAGCTCTCGATAATTTTTTTACTAAGTGTTTAGGTCCAGAAGCTGTTGCTGTAACGTAAGGCAAATTGATTTCTGTTTCTGCAGTTGATGACAATTCGATTTTTGCTTTTTCAGCTGCTTCTTTAATTCTTTGTAATGACATTGGGTCAAGACGTAAATCTATTCCTTCTTCAGCTTTAAATTCATTTGCTAACCAGTCAATAATAGTTTGGTCAAAGTCGTCTCCACCTAAATGTGTATCTCCGTTTGTAGAAAGTACTTCAAAAACGCCATCACCTAATTCTAGGATAGAAATATCAAAAGTTCCACCACCTAAATCGTATACTGCGATTTTTTGATCTTTTCCTTTTTTATCTAATCCGTAAGCTAATGCTGCAGCAGTTGGCTCATTAATTATTCTCATAACTTTTAAACCTGCAATTTCTCCTGCTTCTTTAGTTGCCTGACGTTGAGCATCGTTAAAATAAGCTGGAACTGTAATAACGGCTTCAGTTACGGTTTGACCCAAATAATCTTCGGCAGTTTTTTTCATTTTTTGAAGTGTCATTGCTGACAATTCTTGTGGAGTATACAAACGACCGTCGATATCTACTCTTGGCGTATTATTGTCACCTTTCACAACGCTATACGGTACTCTTTTAGCTTCCTCTGTAGTTTCAGAAAAAGTATGTCCCATAAATCGTTTAATAGAAGCGATAGTTTTAGTTGGATTGGTTACCGCTTGTCTTTTTGCAGGATCACCTACTTTAATTTCGCCACCTTCCACAAATGCAATGATAGATGGTGTTGTTCTTTTTCCTTCTGAGTTAGGAATTACTACTGCTTCTTGGCCTTCCATTACAGACACGCAAGAGTTGGTTGTTCCTAAATCAATTCCGATTATTTTTCCCATTTTTATATTTATTTAATTTTAGAAAATTCAGTTTTTTTACTTGACACTCAAAAAGCAATCATTGTGCCAACAGGAAAATGGATTTAAATTGTCATATTATAAGTAAATTGAGTGAATTTTATATGACAAGTTGGCGGATTGAGTCTTAATTTAACTAAGTAAGACATAACTGATTGCTTTCGTTAAGAGTAAGAGTAGTAATTTCTTTAGTCTTTTAAACGATTAAAGTTTTTACATCATAAAATGATTTGGAAATTTAATTTATAAAACAAAATAGTATTTTTGATAAAAAAAATGAAACCAGAAGTAATTATAATAGGTGCAGGCATTTCCGGGCTAACAGCGGCAGTACATCTGACGCGTATGGGTAAAAAAGTTTTGATTTTAGAAGCATCAGATAGAGTTGGAGGACGAATTAAAACAGATTACATAGACGGATTTCGCTTAGATCACGGATTTCAAGTGCTTTTAGATTCTTATCCAGAGACCAAAGAATTATTGGATTATAGCAAACTCAATTTGAAAAAATTTCTTCCCGGAGCTACTGTGCTTTATGACGGTGGTCAATTTGAAATAGCAGATCCATTTTGTCGTCCATCAGCATTATTTTCCACACTTTTTGCACCTGTAGGTTCATTTAAAGATAAAATAAATACACTATTTTTAAAATTCAAATTGTTAAAAATTTCAATTAAAGATATTTTTAACCAGGAAGAAGTATCTACTTTAAAGCAACTTGAACTATATGGATTTAGTAATAAAATGATTGAAACGTTCTACAAACCTTTTTTCGCAGGAATTTTTTTAGAGAATAATTTGGAGACCTCGAACCGAATGTTTGATTTTGTAATGAAAATGTTTTCTGATGGAAATGCCACAATTCCCGAACTTGGAATGGAAGAAATTCCGAAACAGTTACAGGCGATGTTACCTAAAGATGCTATAATTTTCAATACAAAAGTTGTTTCAATTGATAAAAATAAAGTCCAAACTGAAGACAATAATGAATATGTTGCTTCACATATTGTCATTGCAACCGAAGCTTCCAATTTTGTAAAACAATATCTAACAACTGTAAATATAAAATCGCATCAAGTAACCAATGTATATTTTGAAACTGATGTTGCTCCAAATAATGATGCTGTGGTAGTTTTAAATGCTTCAAAAAACAGAAAATGGGTAACTAACTTGACTGTAATGACTAATGTTTCAAAAAAATATGCACCAAAAGGAAAAGTATTAATTTCTGTTTCGTGTAATGGAATTCCTGAAATTTCAGATGAGGAACTTGCCATCAATATTAAAAAAGAATTAGCACAATGGTATGGTGAAAAAACTACAACTTGGAAATTCTTAAGAACCTACAGAATTAAATATGCTTTGCCAAATTTAGAAACTATCGAAAATGAAATTGATTTGTCTAAAATGCAAATTTCAGACAATCTATTTATTTGTGGTGACCATTTATTAAATGGATCGATAAATGCCGCAATGAAAACAGGTCGATTGGTTGCAACTTTAATTTCAAATCAACCGTCATAAAATCAATAAAATATTATTTGAATTTAACATTTTCAAGGGAAATAGTAAACACAATTCCCAAAGTGTAGCAAATTAAATCAGCAAATGAAAATGAATTTCCCATCACAACTCTTGCAATTGTGTTCTTTTCTAATCCTAAAAGTGCAACCAAATTAAAATATTGGGATATTTCAATCAGGAATGAAAAAGTTAATACACATAAGGCAATTTTCATTTTAGAAATGTATAAAAAACTCATCAAAAAGCAATAAATCATTAGTACTACTAAAAAATCTCCAAAAAAAGGTCTGAAAAAATTGTCATTAATGTAAAGCGCAATTATTACTTCTGTAATGAATAACAGGATAAAAAAGACAAAATATTTTAGATTGAATTTAAACATAAAACTTTCTGAAATTAAAAATTTCACTCCATAAAAAATCCCAAGTTTAAACTCGGGATTTTTTTATAATAGTTTCAAAATTTTAGCTCAATGCTTTTTGAACTTGGTCTGCAGCTTCTTGAAATTGTACGGCAGATAATATTGGCATTCCAGAATTATCGATTAACTCTTTAGCAATTTCGGCATTTGTACCTTGTAATCTCACAATTATAGGAACCTTAATTGCATCACCCATATTTTTATAAGCATCTACAACTCCTTGTGCAACGCGATCGCAACGCACGATACCACCAAAAATATTTATTAAAATTGCTTTTACATTAGCATCTTTTAAAATAATTCTAAAGGCTAGTTCTACTCGTTTTGCATCTGCCGTTCCACCTACATCCAGAAAGTTTGCAGGCTCAAAACCGGCATATTTTATTAAATCCATAGTCGCCATTGCAAGTCCAGCACCATTAACCATGCAACCTACAGTACCATCAAGATCTACATAATTTAAACCTGCTGCTTTTGCTTCAACCTCTATCGGATTTTCTTCACGAACATCTCTATATTCAGCTAAAACAGGATGACGATATAAAGCATTATCATCTAAATTTACCTTAGCATCAACAGCAATAATTTTATTATCAGATGTTTTTAAAACTGGGTTTATTTCAAACATGGAAGCATCAGAACCTACATAAGCCTTGTATAATGCATCAATAAACTGCACCATTTCTTTAAAAGCATTTCCTGAAAGCCCTAAATTAAAAGCAATACGTCTTGCTTGAAATCCCTGTAAACCTACATTTGGATCTACTTCTTCATTGTGGATTAAATGTGGCGTGTGTTCTGCAACTTCTTCAATATCCATACCGCCTTCGGTAGAATACACAATCATGTTTCGACCCGAAGCTCTGTTTAACAAAACCGACATGTAAAACTCGCTTGTTTCGCTTTCTCCAGGATAATATACGTCTTCAGCCACTAAAACCTTATGAACTTTTTTACCTTCAGCACTCGTTTGAGGAGTTATAAGTTGCATTCCAATTATTTGTTCTGCCAATTCTTCAACTTGTTGCAAATTTTTAGCAAGCTTAACACCACCGCCTTTTCCGCGTCCTCCAGCATGAACTTGTGCCTTTATAACGTGCCATCCCGTTCCAGTTTCGGCAGTTAATTTTTTTGCTGCATTAACAGCTTCCTGCGGATTGTTAGCAACATAACCTCGTTGCACTTTTACACCATAACTGGCTAATATTTCTTTTCCTTGATATTCGTGTATGTCCATAATTGTTTTAAACTTTAGAAGTGCCACAAAAATAACTAAAAATACATATAACTATAATCAATTTTCTTTTTTTTTATTAGTAGCTACTTCCAGCTCTTCGCTTGTAGTTTTTTCATTTCGTGTTGTTTTTTATAGCAAAAAATGTGCTTCCGTAGGTCGCAATTTTTCGCTAAAAAAACTACCGCTCCATTTCAAAAAGCTACCGCTTCGATCTGGGCTAAAAAAACTAATTATCAACCACTATTTATTAACGAAAACGTTTTAATACAAATCAATACAGCTGATATTGTTTTATAAATGATAAATTTGGTATTAAAATATAAACTATGTCACCTCACGATTTACTTTCATTATCAAATCAATTTGGAAATCCGTTGTATGTATACGACAGTCACAAAATAGAATCGCAGTACAACAGGCTAAAAAATGCATTTTCAAAAGTAGAAAACCTTAGAATCAATTATGCCATGAAGGCACTTTCTAATATTTCTATTTTAAAATTGCTTAACAATTTAGGTTCCGGTCTCGATACTGTTTCTATTCAAGAAGTGCAATTAGGTTTACACGCAAGTTTTCCTGCAGACAAAATTATCTTTACACCTAATGGAGTTTCATTTGAAGAAATTGAAGAAGCCGCTCTTCTTGGCGTTCAAATTAATATTGATAATTTGTCAATTCTAGAACATTTTGGCACAAAACATCCACAAATTCCGGTCTGTATACGAATCAATCCGCACGTTATGGCTGGGGGAAATCAAAATATTTCGGTAGGACATATTGATAGTAAATTTGGAATTTCTATTTATCAAATTCCTCATGTGTTGCGCATTGTTGAGAATACAAAAATGAATATCAACGGAATTCATATGCACACTGGCAGTGATATTCTGGACATAGAAGTATTTCTTTATGCGGCCGAAATTTTATTTGATACTGCAAAAAATTTTAAAAATTTAGACTTTCTCGATTTTGGCTCAGGTTTTAAAGTGCCTTACAAAAAAGACGATATCGAAACTAACATTGAAGAGTTAGGTAAAAAATTATCCAAACGGTTTTTAACGTTTGAAAAAGAATACGGAAAAGCATTAACATTAGCATTTGAACCTGGAAAATTTTTAGTGAGCGAAGCAGGCTTTTTTCTAGCTAAGGTAAATGTGGTAAAACAAACCACCAGCACTGTTTTTGCGGGTATCGATAGTGGATTTAATCACTTAATTCGCCCCATGTTTTATGGCTCGCAACACAGCATAGAAAACATTTCAAACCCAAAAGGGAAAGAACGTTTCTATACTGTTGTAGGTTACATTTGTGAAACCGATACCTTTGCAAACAACCGACG
>JACMPO010000159.1 GCA_014377455.1 Flavobacterium sp. | reverse complement strand
TATCAGTTTACACAACTTGATGATGCCTATGTTAGGAAATACTTCACTGTAGTTGGGTTAAGACTTAAAAAGGATTTAGAAGGTTTGCCTACGATACAGGACGAAGACATTAAGGATAAAAAGAATATAGCCTGTACCAGAAGCTTTGATTATATGCTTACCAGGCGCGAAGATCTGAGTGAAAGGGTGGCGACTTTTGTGGCAACTGCTGCGGTGAAACTTCGGAGGCAACATTCAAATTGTCAGTTGATTCACGTGTTTTTATATTCTAACCGGCACCGGGGCGATTTGGAACAACATAACGCCGGCTTGACGATTAAATTACCATACCCGACCTCATCGACCTTTGAACTCAACAGAAGTGCGCAAATCGCTTTAAAAGTAATATTTAAGGATGGCATCAGCTATAAGAAAGCCGGGGTTATTCTGATGGGAATCAGCAAAGATGAAAGCAAGCAACTTTCAATGTTTTATCACGAAAATCCTAAACATAAAATATTGATGGCGGTGATTGATAAGATGAATCACAAAATGGGAGAAATGATTAAATTCGGGGGAATGGACTTGAAAAGAAAATGGAAAATGCATCAGGATTATTTATCCCCAAACTTCACGACGAATCTGAAAGATATTATTAAGGTTAAATCAAGTTAATATGACGTATGCCGATCACCTCAACATTTATAAAGCGAAATGTGATTTGCTTTCACATTCCATAAGAGTTTATGAGGAATTGGGTGTTGCCGATGCAATTGAAGTCTTAGACTTTCTCAAAGTTTCGCATGAGCTTGATATCGCATTAGTTGAATATCATGATTATTTTAGTGAATGTGTAAGGGAGGATGTGAATTTGAATTGGGAGACTTAGTATTAAACGTTGACGATGAAGGACATCCATTTTTCGAAGTTTCTACCGGTAAAAAAAGACGGCAATTAAGCCGCCTAGTTTTTACTATTGTGTTGTAATAAATTATTTGTTCGACAGGTTTTCCTAATCCATCACTTGGCTGTTTTTTTGCATTGTGGTGAGAATTTAAGTGTTTGGCAATTAATGTTGGCAAATTATTTTTAGAAAATTTACGTTTCGCGGCTTTGCCAGCGTTGCGGCAAAACGAACTGAGTTGCTTCGGCTACGAAAAACCAGCAATTAGGCGAAACCGCTGTTACCAGTAGTATTTTATCTTACACTAAAATCATAAATTCTATTTGCTGTACCAGGATTCATTTGACCAAATATAAATCCATATTCTCCAAGTTTTAAATTTTCTAAAATTTCAATTTTATAAAAATTATCTTTAATTTTTTCTACTTTATATTCAACCCGATTTTCTTTTTCAATTCTAACCTCAAAACCACCCATTCCGACTTTACCAATTACTAAATCACGATCATTTTTTGTTAACTTAAATTTGATTAAAAAACCTTCGCTAGGACTTTTAATTGTTGAAAATGCAGAGATCGTAGAACTTTCATTTTGTTTGGATTCATTGTCAAATGAATAATAGAATATAGGGTTTGTATTTGTAATTACATTTTCTGATGTTTTATTATTCAAACCAATTATTATATTTCTTCCTTTAAAACCGCTTCCTGATGAACTATGCGCAACTATTTCTTTTTTGATATTGTTTTCAATAATAAAAAGACCAAAGCCTTTAATTATCACATTATCTACTTTTATACTATTTTTTTCAATTTCTTTTTGTTTGTTCATCATTTGAACAATTATATCATCATCAACTTTATTTTTAGTTAATTCTTGTAAACCTTTGGAAGATAAATCAAAATTGAAATTAATAGCATCATCAATTATTTTTAAAATTAAAACTTTGGAAATATTTGATTTTTTTAGTTCTATAATATTTTGATTTGTAATTTTGTCATTTTGTGAATGAACAAATAAAGAAAATAATAGAATTAGGATTGTTAATGTTTTTTTCATAATTTTTTGAATTTTTGTTAGTTTTTTTAGTATTATTGATAACGTTTCGCGGCCTTGCCTTCCTTGCTGCAAAACGAACTGAGTTCTTTCCGCTAAGATAAAGTTTTTTCGAGCTTAAAATCTTCAGTTAACTAAAAACCAGCAATTAAGCTTGTGCGCTGTTAGCAGCTGGCTTTATTAAATTCTAGATAATAAAATCATTAATTGACTTCTAACAAAATCAGAAATCTTTTCAGAAATAAAACTTTTTTCTTTAATTCCTTGCGCTACATTGATATAATTAATTTCAAAATCTTCTAGGTGAAAATAATTGTATGTGTATCGACCTTTGTGCTCATTTTGGACTATATATTTATGTAATATAGTGTTACCATTCCTAGATGTAATTATTTTTAGATGATCTGTATAAGTGTCTAAGTTTGGATGTATAAATTTATAGTGTGAAGAATGGTAATAGTCAGTCCCCATGGCTACTGGGTCGTGTAAAAAATCTATTTTTTGACCTTTTGAGGTTAAATTACATTTTTTACAAGCAACATTTAAATTTCCAGGCTCAAATGTTAATGGACGATATTTGCTTTTTGGAAGAACATGCTCAATATCAATGTTCATTCGATGAATACCTTGAAAAACTGTTCCACAATAGCAGCATTGTGACAAATCATTATTTGTATAAAAGTTTTTTATCTTGACTTTTACTTGAACAATTAGTTCATCGTCCCAAATATTTCCAGGCTTCGCTAAAACAGCGGTAATATTAGCTTGGTCTTGTAATGTAAAAGTTAGTGGCATTTATGAAATATCGTTTAAAATTTGATTTCCCATTTCAAGAATTTGACTTAATGTGTTTTTTTGCTCTACTTCATAAGAATTATCTCTTATTTCGATTATATCTTCCGTAAACTCGTCTATTCCAATTTCTTTAGAAGCTAACAGGTTTAATCTTTCGACAAGATACTCTGATAAGAAGCGATTTTGAGGTGAAGTCAGGTCAAAATATGATTGATAGATTTCTTCAACATTTATCTTTTCCTTTTCCTCGTAAATGAAATTGCCATATGTTCCTTTAAATATTTTAATACTTTCAGTACTTATCTCTGCACCGTTGATAATTAAAGGTGAATGAGTAGCAACAACAATTTTAGGCTGATAAAGATAAAATAATTCATCAAATTTTTTAATATACTCTATTTGCCATTTAGGATGTAAGCTATTTTCCGGTTCGTCGATTAGAATCACAGTTGTATCCGTTATTGTTGCCGTTACATAAAGTAATGTTGAAATTAAAGAAAGTTCGCCAGAACTTGCACTTTTTAAGGGAATTAGATCACCTCCTTTAGAAAGGAAGATTTCTATACCTTTTATTAGACCGAAAGCTTTTAATTCTTTTTCTGAATTAAAAATTTGTAAAAGAAATGAATTTTTTAAATCGTCAAAATTATCAGTGTAGAAATTTATTCTAATTAATTCCCCATCGTATAATTCCGCCTCTACAAATCGATTTAAAAAGAATAGAAACTTTTCTTTCTTCTCAGGATTTATGTCGGATTCTCGAATCTGATTATCAAAATATGGATTAATACCCTTTATTCTAAAAGATATTATGGGATCATATCCAATATATTCAAGAGTGTTTGCGATATTTCTAACTCTTTTTAATTCGTTTTCGCCTAGTTGGCTTAGGGTGTCAAAAATAGTTTTTTGGGCTAACGTTTTTCCAGTTGCAGCTCTTAAGATTCTTATGTTTTTGTGTCGCGAACTGAACTTATCATAAATACTATTAGCAATAGCAATTACGTTCATCCCTTGTGACAAATAAAAGTATGATATGTCGTTTAATAATCTGCTTTTTCCACTGCCATTTTCTCCTAATAGAATGTTTATATCTTCTCTAGTGTACGATGGTAAAAGAAGTTGAGGAGGTATATTCTCGTATGATTTCATATAGTTGGTGTTTCTTTAAGCTTGCTGCTAACGTTCCGGCGCCAGAAGCAGTCGCGGCTTGGCGACCGAGTTTTCTCCATAACCAGAAAACGAAAATAGGAAAAAGAAACGAACAATGAACCGAAAACCAGCGATTGCTTTTGACGCCTGTTAGCAGTAGGTTCTAATTTTTTACTCTTTCATCACAGGCAATTCAATATAAGTTGCATATTGACTATTAAAATAAATAGTGTGAGTCGCTTTTATAAAATCACTCTCTTTTGCTTCAAAAATATTCGGAATGTATTTTTGTGGATTGCGATCAATAACCGGAAACCATGTACTTTGTATCTGCATCATCATTTGATGTCCTTTTAAAAAAGTATGATTGATATCGTGTAGATCGATAACGAATTCTTCTACTTTACTTGGCTCAAGAGGAGAAGGATTTTCAAAACTTTTACGAAATCGTCCTCTGATAACTTCCATTGCTATCGGCAATTGATACCCACTCATCTTTAAGTCTGCATGATTAGTAGCAGGATAAACATCAATTAGCTTTACTACAAAATCGGCATCAGTAGCAGTAGTTGATGCAAAGAGATGCGCAATAACTTTGCCTGTAACTGTAATATTTTGTGTTAGGCTGTCCATCACAAAACTTACTACATCGGGTCTAGTAGATACGAAACGTTGATCTTCAACATGCCAAGAGTTCCAACGACTGCCTTTTCCGTAAGTAGCTTCAATGGGTAAAGTACGGTAAGGTATTGGACTGGCAGGATCACTTACATAGCTTAAAGAACCATCTATTGAAGTAGGTTTTGTAAAGCCAGTTTTATGATCAGCATTGGCATATAATTTTTTTAATTCCGCTTTTTTTGGAGGCCATGAGTCATAAGTCTTCCAGGTATTGTTGCCGGTCTGAAAACAATTGGCTTCAGCAAAATTGCCTTCTCCAATCCCTTTCAGCCAATAATCGAACCATTGTTTTTCAAATGTATGAAACCAAACTGCGGTATTACTTCCAAATTTTATTTCACCAAGGCTATCTGCATTTTTGCGTTTCCATCCGCCATGGTTCCATGGTCCGAGACAAATAAAGTTGCGGTTCAACGTATCTTTTTTTTCTAAATGTTGGTACATAATCTGAGGACCATTTAAATCTTCCTGATCAAAATAACCACCGACATGCATAATTGGAATCTGTGGCGTGTTAATGTAGGTAAGGGTGGATGCCTTTATCCAATATTCATCATGGTTTGGATGTTTTGCAAAATCATTCCATGCGGGTAGTTTTCCTTTAAAATATTTTTCATTAACATTTTTCAAGGAGCCTAATTGTAAATACCAGTTGTAGAGATCATATTGAGGAAAAGGGAAATCACTATTTGATAATTTATCATTTTCAACCAGATAACTGTATTCAAAACCATAGCTTAAACGGAATGCGCCATTGTGATGAAAATCATCTCCCAAAAACATATCAGCTGGAGATGCTTGAGGTGAACTCGCCTTTAATGCTGGATGTGGATCTACCGCTGCATCAAGTGCAAGATATCCTGGATATGACACACCATGAATGCCAGCTTTACCATTATTATTTGGAATATTTTTCACAAGCCAATCTACAGTATCATAAGCATCAGTGCTCTCATCGGTTTTTGTTTTGTCAATGAGGTGATAGAGTGGTCGAGTCATTTCAAAAGTACCTTCGCTTTTGAATTTTCCACGCAAATCTTGGAATACAAAAATATAACCGTCACGAGCGTATCCTTCTAAAGAACCCATCTTGTTTACAGTAATAGTTGCGATATCAGCTAAAGGTATGTCAGCACCATAAGGTGTTCTTTCCAGTAAGAAAGGGTTTGGTTTTGTTTGCTGTGTTGGAGAAAGTATAACTGTGAAAAGTTTTACTCCATCACGCATAGGAACCATGTAGGTTTTCTTAGCATAAGAAGTTATGGAATCTGTTTGTGAATAAACATTGTTGAAGAGTAAACCGAGCAACAAAATATAAAGGAAGTTTTTTTTCATAAAATTGTTAATTTCGAATATTTTAAAAAGTTAAATTTTTCGGTTTCTGTACAACTTGCTGCTAACTAACATATAAGTCTAAGAAAGTCATCGTAAGCTAGCACTTTTTTTTAGTACTTATGATTGAATTTGGCAAACGATAAAATCAAATATATATAATTATATTTTTAAAATAACCTGTTACCAAAAACTATTGTTATCTAATAAATATCATTTGCATTTTTATCGGATGGAACAAACGTCGTTTGGCCGCGTCTACGGTATTAAAACAACGATCAGTTTTTTTTGATAAGATAAAGATTTTTCGTGAGGTAAATTCATTACTGGATTTTCATCTATTTTATCTCCAAAAAAAAGCAATAGCTGCCTCGTGATTCTAATTTTTATATTTTTGAACTCCAAGATTGAAGGAATAAACATTTAATTTAAAATCCGTTTTATGACTTTGGTAAGTGAATGAATAATTTAATTTTGTTGCGACGAAAGTAAAACTTATTTTCGTTTATTTTCCTGATTAATTGTTTCAAATTCACCATCGTTTGAAGGTATCTCACGAGAAAAATTCCTAGAGTCTACAACAACACCGCTTTCCATTTTTCCAAATTCATTTTGTGGATATAGAAACGTGTTTTTTGTTTTCACAGCGGTTTGAATTTCGATAGACTCAATTATTTTTCCCTGTTTGCGAAACGTCTCTATTAGACATGTATGATTAAATTTCATTACGTTAAAGTTTATTACGTTGTTAAATTTACTAAAAACCAATAACACTATGACAGAAGAACAAGCAGAACGTATTGTCGCTCCTGGGGGTTCCAGCCAATGCCTATTTTAGAAACAATCTTTTTAACTGCAAGGTCGCGGCTGCCGAATCTCTGGCAAGCTGGACAACCCATGCATAGCTTTACGCCTGTGATAACGCAAGCCAATAAGACCGTGGAGAGCTCGATTGTAAATTCAGTAACTGATTCGTTTATCCGAGTTACGAACCGAAGTTATGCGCATATCCTGCTGTGTGAACCGCTTTCCATGGCCTGCTTTTCGATTTACAAAAATTAACTTTTATGCCATACGTCTATATATTCTTGAAGCTCATAAATTGGGATTAAAGAAGATGTGTTTTCTGGCATCTTTCCCAATTGTACAAAATTCAAGTTTTCATAAAAAGATTTTTCGCCCAGTAGATCTTGTATAACAATAAAAACCGCGTCCAATAGGATTTTATTTTCGAAATAAATTGAATAGTCTTTCAAGTGAACGATTATGTCGAGTTTACATTTTGGGCTATCAGGGTTTAAATGACTAAATTTTAAATCACTGGTTTTTATTACCAAGTCACAAAAAACGTATGGCGCGTCTAGGCCTGCTTCCATTTCCTTTGTATTATGTTTCGGTGGAATAAATGCGAATATTTTCCAACCTCTAATGACTGGCGCTGCTTTGACAAGATTAGTTACATAGTTGAAATAAAGCGGATT
>JACMPO010000158.1 GCA_014377455.1 Flavobacterium sp. | reverse complement strand
AGTATTACAGCCCATAACAGCGGTCTCGCCTCATTGCTTTTTTCTCGTCGCAAAAACTTCTTCTTCTCGAAAAAACTTTTATATTAGCCGAAACAACTAAGCTCGTTTTTCCGCAACACAGGCAAGGCCGCGAAACGTTATAACTCAGCGTTTCCCACACAACAACTTTCGCTTAAAACTAAAACCAATGAACAAAAGAAAAATTATTACCGTTGCTTTTTGCTTAACAATTGTTTTAATTAGTTATTGTGTTTGGAATTTGTATAGTATTCAAACTCCAGAGAAAGCAAAACCTTTAATACAAACTTTTTTAGACAAAAACTATAATAACAGATTTCAAATTGTAACGATTGACAAACATTATAGCCAAGATTTATTTAAACAGCCAGTTGGTTATAAACTTACATTAAGGGATACAAACAAAACTGAATTTGGTAAAGTATATATACAATTTAATAAATACCAAAAAGGGTGGATAACGTATAATGGCACTGACATCGAAAAAGAATACGGAAAAGCAAAAAAACTAAAGACGAATGAAAGTAGATGACAAAGTTGAAAATGTTTGCTTTGAAATCTTTCTGAGAAAATATGTTGAAAATCAAAAGTGGAATCCGAAAAGAACGCTGAAAAAATGTTTGTGGTTATATTGCGTGACAAACAAACTCAAAACGCCGAAGTTATAACAGCCGTTTCAAGCAATTGCGAATTTTTTGGTAAGTTCATGTTTACGTTTCGCAAGAATTTTTATCTTTAACAGAAAATAATCAGTTCCGAAATTCGCAACTGCGTGAAGCGGCGAAACGTTAGCGCTAATGTTGCGAAAATGCATATAAATAATCACACATGAAAAAAGCATTAGAAAATGAATTTCATATTGTATTGGAAGGTGAGTCTCACGAAGTAGATGCGGTCACTTTGGCTGAAACTATTGAAAATATGAATACTTTAATTCATGAATTAAATCAAGAGTTGCGACCAGAATATCCTATCGAGCTTAAAGTAAAAACATTTGATGAAGGAAGTTTTGATATTCTTTTCGCATTAATTGCTGATCCAAGCGTACAATCAACAATTTTCACGATTTTAAATAAGGATCATTTAGAAATCGCCTCTAATATTATATCTACCCTTTCCGATTTATTTTCTATTAAGCAATTCTTAAAAGGCGAAAAACCACAATCCATCGAGAACACGGGAGATAATCAAACAAAAATTGAAAACTCTACTGGCGATATTAAGATTGTAAATGCTAAATCTGGTGACATTATTTTAAATAATCCAACTATAAATATAACCATAAATAATACTTTCAATACTCTAAAAAATAAGCCAGAAATTGAAGGTCTTTCATTTCTAGCAAATAAGGAAAATGAAAATGTAAAAATCTCAAATGCTGAGTTTTTAGAAATGGCTAGTGGTTTACAAGAAATCAATCAAATTTTACAATCCGAAGAATCAAAACCTAATAGAACGATTACAAAAAAAGAAATGCCTTTAAGCATTTTTAAAATTGTTTTTGATGACAAATATAAATGGCAATTTGTAAATAATGATGGGCAAAAAATTTCCGCAACAATAAAAGATAAGATATTTTTTGAAAAGGTAAAAACGCGAGAATTGTATTTTACAAATGGTGATGTTATAATAGCGGATGTAGAAATATTTCAAATCTACAATGAAATGGCTAAAGCTTATGAAAATAAAAACTACACGATTATTGATATCAACGACATACGGCATCAACCAAACCAAGCAAAATTAGAAATATAACACTAGCGCTAACAAATGCTAAAACTCATGGCTAGTTTTTCGGTATATTGTTCGTTTCTTTTTCCTAACTTCGTTTTCGGTAATGGAGAAAGCTCGGTCGCCAAGTCGCCACGAGCTCTAGCATCGACCGTTGGCAGAAATTTTACCTAACAAACGAAAAATTGTAATTTAAAGAAAAATGAAAAAAATATTCTTAATTTTATTAGTATTAATTGCTAACAATCTATTGGCTCAAAAAACTCAAAAATTAGACAGCTTATTTAAAAAATTAAGTTCTAATAAAGAATTTAATGGAAATGTGCTAATCGCAGAAAAAGGAAAAGTAATTTATAAAAATAGTTTTGGTCTAGCGAACGAAACTACCAAAGAAGAATTAAATGAAAATTCAATTTTTGAATTGGCATCAGTTTCCAAACAATTTACTGCTTTTGCAATTGTAATTCTAAAAGAAAAAGGAAAATTAAAATATGAAGATAAAATTGGAGACATTTTGCCCCAATTATCATTCTACAAAAATATTACAGTTCGCAATTTATTAAACCACACCAGCGGTTTACCTGACTATATGAAAATTTTAGATAGTTTATTAATAGACAAAACTTGGGATAACAAAACTAAAATTGCTACTAATAAGGATATTTTAGATGTTTTTGAAAAACATAAACCAAGTTTACTATTTGAAACTAATGAAAAATGGGAATATAGTAATACAGGTTATGCAATATTAGGATCAATCATTGAAAAAGTAAGCGGTAAATCATACGCTGAATTTTTAAAAGCAGAAGTTTTCAAACCGCTAAAAATGAAGAATACTTTTGTTTACACAAGAAGGTTCAAACCACAAAAAATTAACAATTACGCTTTTGGTTATGTTTATTCTGATAGTTTAAAAATAAACCAACTTCCAGATCAAGTTAAAGGAATGGACTTATATGTGTACACATTGGACGGAATTGTTGGCGACGGAACTGTTAACTCAACGATAGATGATTTGTTAAAATGGGATAGAAGTTTAAATACAAGTAAATTAGTGTCAAAAAATGACATTAATGAAATTTTTAATCCGACCACTCTAAATAACGGAACAAAAACAAAATATGGTTTCGGTTGGTTTTTAGAGAACAACGAAACTTTCGGAAAAATTGTTAATCATAGTGGAAGCTGGCCAGGTTACATTTCTTATATCGAAAGACATATTGATAATGATAAAACCATAATATTATTGCAGAATAATGACAATAGAAATACAAAAATTCCATCAAAATTAATTAGAAATATTCTTTACAATATAAAACCAGTAACTTTTAGCGATGACTATCTAAAGAAAATTAGCGGAGATTATAAAACAGAGCAGGGTAATATTAAGAAAGTACTATATGAAAATGGAAAGTTATACATTCCAATGTTTGCCGAAGAAAAATTCGAGTTGGAACCCATTACTAAAACACTATTTACAGTTATTGGGTTTAGTCCTGAAGTACGATATGAATTTGTTTTTGAAAACGATAAAGTAAAAAAATATATTGTCACACAACCTGAACAAGGCGTAAGAAAGGAAGCAGTAAAAATTGAATAAAAAAACTTCTGCCAACAGCCGTTTCTCGCAATTGCGAATATTTGGGTAACATCAACAATTTCTTTCGCAATAATTTTTATCTTAGCGGAAAATATGCAGTTACGAAGTTCGCAACTGACGAGAAGCGTCGGGACGTTATAGGTAAGGCCAAGTGACATAACTAAACTAAAACATTATGACAATAAAAATGAAAAAAACTATGATTAATAAACATCTAATTTCAATTTTGTTCTATTTTTTTCCTTTATTTTCAATAGGACAAAAAGCAGACCCAATGAGCCTTCCAATTCCGACTTTTGACACTATTGATGGGAAAAGAAACTACTTTTATGAAGAGATTATTAAGTTCAGTAGTGACACAATTTCCAAGAGTAAAATTTACACAGCGGCAAAATTTGCTGTTACTTCAATTTTTAATTCTAGCAAGAATATTGTTCAACTTGACGATTCAACAAATGGAAATCTGATTGCGAAAGTTTATACTACTTTACCCGATGAAGGAACATTCATCCTAGTAAAAGATAATGTTGTTTATTACTCCCTGACAATTAAAGTTAAAAATGGTGCTTACAAATATAGAATTGAAAACATACATAAAGCATTTGCAATTCAAAAAACGACTTCCTCTTCAATTGCTTTGGCTGGCACGAACTACTATGACTTTGAATTGAACAATTATGACCCAAACAGGCACAAAGGAAAAAAATTGAAAATTGAAACTATGACAGAACTTAACACAGCACATAACTATTTGCAAGCCGACATCAAAAAGCTCAAAAAGGCAATTGAAAGTTATTTGAATGGTGACTTCGAAAAATGGTAATGGCCCAACCTATAACAGCACCTACAAGAAATTGGCGGATTTGTGTTACGTAGAAACATTTGTGGTTTATGGAAATTTCGTTCTTCGCAACTATATTCGTGCTGACAGGCGCCAACTCCTTGTAGCTGCGAACCGTTACCAGCAAGCGTAGCGGACGTCAGGACAACAACAAACAGACAACTAAAAACGAGCAAAAAAGTAAACCATTTTGACGTGTGACCAACGACATAGAAACGATATAATAATTGGACAGCGATTAGGCAGACACTCCTTGCCGACCCTTCTGTGTTTTAATTTTTTCCCCACCGCACAAAAAAATTGAAATTCTACGCCACCGCACAAATGGCACATTTGCTTTTGCCCCGCCACACAAAGCCGACACTCAGGCAAAAGCAAAAGAGCCATTTTTTTGCAAACGCATTAATTTGATTGTTGAAATATTTTGATGACTTTTTATCTTGTTAAATGAGATAGTAGAAATTTAAAATTTATCTTTGTAGGACTAATTCAAGTAAAATAAATGAATAGGATTAAAGAAGTGTTGGACGAAAAAGGCATTAAACAAACTTGGCTTGCTGAACAGCTCGGGAAAAGCTATAACATGGTGAATGCTTATGTTCAAAACAGACAACAACCAAGACTTGAGGTACTTTACGAAATAGCCGAGATACTTGAAATAGATGTTAAGCAACTTTTACAATCTAATAAAGTGACCAAATAAATGAGGACAGGGATTGACATATTAGAAAACGAATTAATTGAGAAATATCCTCAGGTTCTTGACACATTATTATTTGACCATACAACAGGAAAAAATATTATCTGGGCAACCGACAACTATGAACATCTTGGAGAGTCATACAACTACCACTCTCAAATTAGCCCTGATTTAATTACTGGAGACTATGGAAGTATTATAATGCCAAGGGTTCACAAGGACAAAATACTTCAAATAAGTAGGTCAAAAGAAATGGCAGAGGTATTTACTCCTTCATGGATATGTAATGCTCAAAATAACTTAATCGACAATGCTTGGTTTGAAAGAGAAGGAGTATTTAATGCTGAAATAGTTTTAAGTAATGGAGCAAAATCTTGGGAAGTCAACGTTGACAAAATTTTATTTCCAAAATCAAAAACATGGAAAGACTATATCAAAGATAAACGCTTAGAAATTTCTTGCGGAGAGGCTCCTTACATAACAAGCAGATATGACAGTACAACTGGTGAGTTTATTTTAGTAAAAAATCGTATTGGAATTTTAGATAGAAAATTAAGAATAATAAACGAGAATACTGAAACAGAAGCTGAATGGTTAAAAGCTACAATAGATGCATACAGAAACACATACGCTTTTGAATGGCAAGGCGACAGTTTGCTCATTGCTCGTGAAGCAATACTCACAACATTTATTGAAAACTACAAACACCAATTTGAAAAAGAGCCATCGCTGAAGAATATTCAAAACATTGCAGATGTAATATCATGGAATGTTTGGCAAATGGACGGTTTAAAAAGTGTCATTCCTGATAGTTGTTCGGATATTACAGAAATAACAGAA
The DNA here is from genome assembly GCA_014377455.1 of Flavobacterium sp. Lineage (GTDB taxonomy): Bacteria > Bacteroidota > Bacteroidia > Flavobacteriales > Flavobacteriaceae > Flavobacterium. Next base: position 8,920 of record JACMPO010000158.1, on the reverse strand, counting down.
GATTTGTTTGGACTTAAAACAGCACAAACGAAAGAATGTAATGGATGCAAGACCAACAATGTTTTAACTCATAATGGAAACTATTGCATTATTAAGGACTGGGATGAGAAAGATTTATTAACAAAAGAAATAGAAAAAAGAGTCAGGTTTGTTGACCTGCTTAATAAATAATAAAACGCTGAATATGGCTAATACAAATAATATAAACGTTGATGTGCTCAACGAATTGATTGTAGGAAGGGTTGAACCCCAGATTTATGCTTTTAGTACCGGAACTGTGCCCAACTACCTAAAAGTAGGTGATACATATCGTCCAATAGAGGTTAGATTAAATGAGTGGAGAAAACATTTTCCTAAACTTGTAAAGAAATTTGGAGATGTAGCAAAGGTTGATGATGATACATTTTTTAGGGACTATGCCGTTCACTATTTTTTAGAGAATGAATTAAAACGAACTCGTTTAGAAAAAAACACGTTAAAAAATATTCCTCATTACTCAAATGAATTTTTTAAAAACGCAACTGAAGAAGACTTAAAAGAAGCAATAAAGGATATAAAGACGGGTCATAAAAATAACGACCCCAAATATCAATATTACCGTTTTGATGAAAGTCATGTGCCAATAACTCATACTTATAGAAGAAATGAAAATTACGACCCAAGACCAAACCAAGATGCCACGATAAAAAACTTTAAAACCGCACTTAAAAAAGGGAGGAACAATCTCTTGATGTATGCTGTAATGCGTTTTGGAAAGTCTTTTACTTCCATGTGCTGTGCTGTAGAAATGGGAGCAAAACTTGTAGTTGTTGTATCAGCAAAAGCAGATGTAAAAGAAGAATGGAAAAGAACAACCGAAAGCCATGTAAAGTTTGATGGGTATACCTTTCTAGACAGCAATTCGCTTCTGCAAAGCGAAAACATAATATCTGAGAAACAAAAGAAAAATGAAAAAATAGTTCTATTTCTAACGCTACAAGACCTTCAAGGCGACATCATCAAACCCAAACACAAAAAAATATTTCAAAGTCAGGTGGACTTATTATTAATTGATGAAACACACTTTGGAGCAAGAGCTGCTGAATATGGCAAAGTACTTAGAGAGGAAAAACTAAGCGACAAAGAAATAAAAAACGAATTAAAACTGAATGACCTCGACCTAGACGATATAGACAAAAACACTAAAGCGTTTAATGCAAAAGTAAGGATTCATCTTTCGGGAACACCATACAGAATTTTGATGAACAGCGAATTCACGAATGATGATATTATTGCATTCTATCAATTTTCAAACATTGCAGAAGACCAGAAGAAGTGGGACATAGAAAACCTTAATAAAGATGAAATAAAAGAATGGGATAATCCATATTACGGTTTTCCCCAAATGATTCGCTTTGCTTTTAATCCAAACGAATCCTCTAGGAAAAAGATGGAGGAAATGAAAAAGCACGGTGTAACCTATACCTTTTCAGAACTTTTCAGACCTCAATCAATAATTCTAGACAAGACAAATAATCTTCATAAAAGATTCAAGTACGAAAAGGAAATACTTGATTTACTAAAAGTTATTGACGGCACAGAAAAGGACGAGAATTTATTAAGCTTCTTAGATTATAACAAAATTAAAGAAGGCCAAATGTGCAGGCACATAGTTTGTGTTTTGCCTTACCGTGCATCTTGTGACGCATTAGAGGCATTAATTAGTAAAGACAAATTTAAGCACCTTAGCAGCTACGAAATAATAAATATCTCTGGTGTTGAAAGTGAGAAGGCATATAAAGACACTGAATCAGTAAAAGCAAAAATCAGAAAGTGTGAAAGCGAGAATAAAAGAACTATTACACTAACTGTAAATCGAATGCTTACTGGAAGTACAGTTCATGAATGGGACACAATGCTTTATTTCAAGGATACCGCTTCGCCACAAGAATATGACCAAGCCATTTTTCGTTTACAAAATCAATATATCAGATTATTTAAAGAACCCAATGGTGATGTTGTTAAATTCAACATGAAACCACAAACTTTACTTGTTGATTTTAATCCAAATAGAATGTTCCAAATGCAGGAACATAAATCACAAATCTACAATGTAAATATAGAGAAAAACGGTAACAGTAAACTTGAGGAGAGAATCAGAAAAGAACTTGAAATATCTCCAATTGTCGTACTCAATAAAAACAAAATACAACAAATTGAGCCTTCTGATATTCTTGATTCAGTTCGTGAATACTCAAGTAGCAGAAGTGTGCTTGATGAAGCGACTTCAATTGCTGTTGATTTTTCATTGCTCGATATTGAAGCAATTAAAGCTGAAATTGAAAAGCAAGGCGTAATCGGTTCTCGACAAGGCATAGAAATTAAAGGGGCAAAAGGAGATGGAGATGAACTCGAAGTAGATGGAGATTCCGAAGGAGGTGAAAATGGTAATGGTAATGTAGGTTCTTCAAAACCGTCATCAGGTAATGGTGAAATTGAAATTGACTACAAAGGAAAATTTGCCATGTATTATGCAAGAATTTTGTTTTTCTCATTTCTAACAGATTCAAAGGTCAAATCTTTACAAGAAATCATTGCATGTATTAAAGAAAATCAAAATAATATTCGAATTGCATCTAATCTAAATCTTGACAACAAGATACTTTCTCTTTTTGAAAAACACATTAACCCGTTTGTATTGAGCGAATTAGACTATAAAATTCACAATATAAATACGTTGGCTAATGATACAACTCTTTCACCAATATTGAGAGCTAGCAACGCGATGAAAAAATTTAGTCGTTTATCAGATTCCGAAATTGTGACACCAGAAACTGTAACAGATAAAATAATAAACGGGTTGCCTGCTAAAGCAATTAGCAAATCAACACTGTTGTTAGATATTGCATCTAAACAAGGTGAGTTTGTTTATGCTTTATATAAGATTTATGGAAAAGATGTTGCTAGCAATTTTTACTCTATACCGACATCTAAAATTGCATATGAGTTTACAAGAAAGGTGTATAAATTACTTGAATTAAATGTAAGTAATATTGAGGCCAACTACACAACTTATGACTTAATTAAAGAAAATACAATAGCCCAAAAAGGCAATCTAAAATTTAACAATAAAAACATGAAATTCGATGTTATCGTTGGCAATCCGCCATATCAGCAGACAATAAGTAGCAACTCAAAGAATAAATCTTTAAGTCGTCAAATATTTCCTGATTTTATATATCTTACAATAAGTCTCAATCCAAAATATTTGTCACTTGTCACGCCATCTAGATGGTTTACAGGAGATGCTCAAGACAAATCATTTTTGAAGTTGAGAGAATATTTTAAGAAAAATAACAAGATTCAAAGCATAGTGAACATTCCGATTTCAAGTTCTGTTTTCCCAGATGTTGAGATTAGTGGTGGCATTAACTACTTTTTGTATAATCAAAACCACAAAGGAAAAGTAAAATTTACTGAGTACTATGATGAAGATAACCAAATTACTAATGAAAGACCACTTTTTGAAGATGGCCTTGATATTATTCTGAGCAGTAGTTTTAGCTATAACATAATTAACAAGGTTACAAGTAATAAATTTCAATCAATAACTTCAATAACTAAAGGTCGAAATGCATTTGGAATACTTGGCATGGATGCAGCACGAATATCAAAGCCCAATCATACAGGAAATCTTTATGAGCTAAGATGTAAGTATGAAGAGATTAGATACGTTGACAAAAAATACATAACAAAAAACATAGATTTAGCTGAAAATTGGAAAGTTTTTATTTCCAAAGGTAATGGAGGTGCAGGTCTATTAACTGACAATAAAGAAGTTTCAATATTAGGTAAGCCATATATTGGAGGACCAAAATCAGTTTGTACAGACTCCTTAATACCAATTGGAAATTTTAAAACAAAATCAGAGGCGATTGCACTTAGTAGTTTCATTAAATCAAAGTTTTTTAGGTTTATGATAGGAATACTTAAAACTTCACAGAATGTACTTCAGAATGTTTACCAATTTGTCCCTCTACAAGACTTTAGTTCAAAATCAGATATAGACTGGAGTAAATCAATTGCCGATATTGACAAACAACTTTACAAAAAATATAAATTAACAAAAGAAGAAATTGCGTTTATTGAAAATGTGATTAAACCAATGAATGACTAAGTCAACAAATAAAGAAATTGGACTAATGAAACCCATGCAAAAAGCACACACATTGCCAAGTCGCACAAGCCGCCCCTCGAGCCAAAACTTGGCAAAGAGTGTGCTTTCACCAAGGCAGAAAGAAATTCAGTTTTTTTTATCCTTCCCTTCTGAAAAAATTAAAACACTCGACACACAAACCAACACGACTAAGACAGTAGAACTCAACAGCAGCAATGGTTTACAGACACGGTGGACAAGAACGCCAGCTGGTAACAGCACCTACCCAAAAGGCGGGGTTTCGTGTTCCAAAGACAGTTTTGTGGTTAATCAAACTTTAGTTTTTCAAATCAAGTTTTGTGGTAAAAGTCCCGCCCTTCGGGTAGCTGCAAAACGTTAGCAGCAAGCTCTGGGAAAATCGCATAAACAACGAGAAAATGAAACTAAAAATCTTCTTATTACTATTTCCAATATTTCTATTTGGACAAAAAAGTATTGAGAATTCAAACGAGATAAAACTTATCGAATCTCGTTTGAAATTTGCCGACAGTATTTCAAGTTTTACTGCAGAAGAAACTCAAAATATAGAAGTAATTCCTGCACACGGAAGAATTGATGGAGAACCTACTGAGTCAACCAAAATTAATATTAGAATATTGAAACACTCAAACCAAGTTTTGAGAATTTGCTATAACCAAAGTAACTCAAAAGAATTTTGGAAATACTATTATTATGATTCTAAACTTATATATGCAGAATTAAATAAATTGCGTGGCAAAAGAGAAATGGTTACCAAAAAGAAATTTTATTTCCAAAACGAAAACTTAATTTCTCCTTCATATTCAGACAGAAATTACGACGTTGAAGAAGAAGTGAAAATTTTTATAAAAGGTAAAGAATTACTTAAGTCAAGTATTTAAATGAGCCAGCTGCTAACAGCCGTTTCTCGCAATTGCGAATTTTGTGGTAAGTTCACGTTCACGTTTCGCAAGAATTTTTATCTTTAACAGAAAATAATTCGTTCCGAAGTTCGCAACTGACGAGAAGCGCCGGAACGTTAGGCGAAATCTCCACTCAGTTTGCGGTAATCTGTGCGTGAAAATCTGTTAATAAAAATTTGAATCAGACTTTCATGTTAAATTTAAATATGTAATTTTGAGTTATCTAATAATTTTAAGCCAACTTCTAACCTAAATGCAACAACTAGACTATAAAAAAGTTTTTTCAAAATTAAGTCACATAAAAGCTTTATCACACGATCAGAAATTTGACCAGATTGTACAGAATTTAATTACTCATACATTAAATAATGTTTCTGGAAGAAATCCAAAAAATGAAAACGAAGTTGAACTGAAAGTAAAAGAAATTTACGGTATTTCTATTCGAAATAGTATCATAACGTCAAACTTAGACAAATTACTAGATAAAGAAGAAATTACTCGTGACGCTACCACTAGAGAATACTTTGTTACACCGGCAGTTTCGACTAAGCTTAAACAAAGATTAGATGAAGCTAGCAATCTCGAAAATGCTGTACAATTAAAATGGTTTGAGGAAATTAAAATTTTCATAACGGATATTTCAGAAGAAGGTTTGAATAAGTTGTGGAATCTTCTTAAAATATACTTAAGCCATGTTTTTGAACAGCATGGTATTCAAACTCTAAATTTTTTAAATCCGAACATAACCATAAATGAAGATGATCAGAAAAATTTAGTGGTAATTGTGGAGACAATTTTAAAGGAAAATGGAAATCCATTTACTAAAGAAGTCATGATATCTTCTATAAATCAATTTATAATCAACGCTGATGAAATTAGAGCTAGTTATATATCTCAGTTAGCTGATGCAACTTTTACGAGTTTTGCATTAACTTCAGATGCAGAGACAGTGAATTTTTTAAATAAGCGTTACAATAATTTACGCCTTTTCCTCGACACAAATTTTATATTTGGAATATTAGATCTCCATAAAAACAGTGAAGATGCCTCTGCTAGAGAAATTTTGGATGAAGTTAAAAAAAATCGTTTACCATTTAAACTAATGTATCATCCTGAAACCCTTGCTGAATTCAAGCGTGCGTTTGATGCAAGAGCATTGTACATAAGAGCTGCAAAGTGGACAAGAGAAACTAGCCGAGTTGCAATGGCGGTTGACGGATTAAGCCCATTGGAAGAATTATTTCATAAACAAAATATAGAAAATGAAACGGATCCTTCTGTTTTCCTTGAAAAATATGACCATGTTGACTTAATCTTACAAGATTTAGGTTTGACTGAATACAATCCAAGAATAAGTTCTGATACTGAATTAGTGGAGGTTGAAACAGATGTTGATGCGTACCAAAAATTTTACGAAGAAATAAAAAACAGAAAGACAAAATCATTTTCTGGATTTAAGCATGATGTTGTTGCATTAAGAGAAGTAAGATCATTAAATCCTAAAAAAACTAAATTCCTTGAAAGTAATGCATTTTTTATAAGTTCTGATTTTATTCTAGCAAAGTTTGAGCGAACATATTATAAAAGAAATTGGGAAATTAATTATGTTGTAAACCCAAGTGTTTTTTTACAATTAATTAGACCGTTTATAGAAAATGATTTTTCTGCTAATAAAAGATTTATTGATACATTTTCTATTCCTGAATTTAGGTCATTTGAAATTGATTACTCAACTACCCGCTCAAAAGCACTTCAAATAATAAATGACAATTATCATGCGACTTCCTTTGAAACAAAAGTCAACATTTTAAGAGATCAAGTATTGTTAGATAAATTAGAAAAAGCTAATGATGATTATGAAAAACAGGCTGAAATTATTGAAAGCCATATAGCGATAGAAAATCAAATTTTATTTCAAAAGAATGAAGAAGTATTACAAAATATAAAATCCGTAACAATTGAAAAAGAAATTCTCGAAACTAAAAAAATTAAAGCAGAACAGAATATCAGAAATTTTAAACAAGCGAATGAGAATCTTCTAACTGAAAAAACATTAGCAATTGAAGAAGTGTTTTCAAAAAACACTGAAATTGAATCATTAAATTCAAAACTTGCAGAAACAGAAAAAAATTTAGAAAGACAACGTTTAGAAAACAAACACTTAAAAGATGTAGAAGATTGGAAAAATAATAAAAGTGATTACGTTAAATCGCATATGGAAGATAAACGCTTGGATTATATTTCTGCTTCAAAATATTGTATTCGACCTTCGGTAGTTTTATTGTGTGGAGCAATGTTGACACCAGTAATTGTAAGATATTATTCTGAACTTAAAACCTTAATTGAAACCAAAGGCTATTCAGAAATTAACCTAGTCATATTAATAATAATTTTAGCTTTATTGGCTGGTTGGGAATTATTATTCAGAACATATTTAGCAGATAGAGATAGAGTTAAAATGGGTTTACAGTGGATAAGCACACTTGGCTTTAACACCAAAAAAAGCAAGATTCTAATCCCTTACGAACAAAGTTTTGCAAAAGAATATGATATAATTCATATAGAACCAAAAATAACTGAATAAGAGACTTCGCCTAACAGCCGTTTCTCGCAATTGCGAATTTTGTGGTAAGTTCACGTTCACGTTTCGCAAGAATTTTTATCTTTAACGGAAAATAAAAAGTTCCGAACTTCGCAACTGACGAGAAGCGGCGGAACGTTATAGCCAATTAAACACCGATAACTACCCTTATTGCTTTTAACTTATCAACATCTTCTTGTGTCATTGTTGGATGAATTTTGAATAAATATTGATTTGTATAATTTAAAGAGCAACCAACATTCAACTTCTTTGATAATTCGTATGCTTCATCTATGGCTGTTCTCCAATCACCGTGATAACCATCCATTTTTACACTTAAATTCAGTAATATATTTTCCATTTTGTTTAAAGTTAACTGGCTATAACAGCGTATATACAAGATACGCCTACAAGCATTTGTTTATAATTTGAAATTTCGTTAAGGCGTACCTCGTATATACGCAAAACGTTAGCAGCAAGTCTCTCTCGAATCCTGAAATAACCACACATGAAAAAAATACTTATTGCCCTATTTCTGCTTTTAAGTTTAAACTTCTATTCTCAAGAACTTACTTGTGAAGATTTTAAAATTGGAACATTTCTCATTAAAATAGATACTGAAAAAGAACCCTACAGAATAACCAGATACGAAAATTATCAGGTTGAGTTTGTGAAAAAAAATGATAATGAGAATATAGAATTTACTAATTCTGTGGAATGGATTGATGATTGTACTTATCGGCTTAAATATGATGAAAAGAAAATGTCGCTAAACGCTTTTCAAAAATCAATCAACGAAAATAATGGCGTTTTAGTAAAAATGAGAAAGATTAAAGGTAAATATTTATATTTTGATTCTTTTATTCCTGTTGATGGAAAAATCATCAAAGTGTCAGGTAAAATATGTAAATCGTAAAGACCAGCTGCTAACAGCCATTTGGCAAGATTGCGAATTTTGAGGTAAATTCACGTTTACATTTCGCAAGAAATATTATCTTAGTGGAAAATAAACCGTTACGAAGTTCGCGACCTCGCCAAGCGGCGGAACGTTTTGGGCTATAATTGCTGAGAAATTCTCACAGTGGAAAATCCGTCGAAAACAGAAATGCAAAAGTAAATCTTGAAAGTGGAAATTTGAAAGTTGGAATAGAAAAGCAATCAAATTTGTTGTACTTATGTTGTACTAATTAAATTTATTTTATTTTAATATCAATAAAATCAGTGCTTTAAATGTGTAGTCATTCTAAATGGCTGTTAGCAGCT
>JACMPO010000157.1 GCA_014377455.1 Flavobacterium sp. | reverse complement strand
ATGTAATGATTTTCTCTTTTTAACTCTTCTCCTTTGGTGTTAAAGATTATCCAAGCAATTTGTACCACATGTGGCCAATTGTTTTTTGCGTCATAAGGTAAATCCCATTTTTTGGGTAATCCCGATGTTTCCGTATCAACTACTAAGAAATGGTCTTTCACGAGGGGAAATTAAGAAAAGGTTTTAAATATGGTGATATTTATAATTTGATATTTATATTGAGTTGTAATGGTTAGCGATAATTATAGATTTTTAAAAGTATGATCGTCAAAGCTTTAAATTTTGAGTAATTGAAATTTATACTAATTTATTTTACGAATCTGAATCAATGAATTTATAAACATATTACAAAAAGCTAATTGGAATTATTAGATTTAAAAGTCAGTAATTTTTACTTTATCCAATATTAAAATTCACGATTTTTCACCTTAAAAAAATGTTAAACTGCTACTATTCTGATAATATAGATACTTTTTTAAAAAAATATCCAGAAACAATTGTTGGCGAAATCGCTGTTAATGGCAGGTTAGGTCATATTAACACAGAGCTTATAGCATGGGAATTTCAGATTGACTTACTTAAGAAAATTTTGAAGAATCAAGATGGTAAGTTGTTTTTTGAATTTTCAATACCCCGAATGGGTAAAAGGGTTGATTGTTTATTAATAATCAAAAATGTAGTTTTTGTTGTTGAGTTTAAAGTTGGTGAGAAGGAATTTCTTAAACAAAATATTGAACAGGTTTGGGATTATGCTTTGGATTTAAAGAACTTTCATAAGCCTAGTCACCAAATTTTATTAGTACCTATTTTGGTAGCAACAAAAGCAAAATCACAATCTTTCGACATTATTACGACTAGTCATGAGGATAATCTAATAAATCCTATTAAAACAAATGCTGAAAATTTAGAAGTGGTTATTAATAGTGTTCTCGGCTTTTTTTCTTCTAATAGTGATAAAATTGATGCAGAAAAATATTTAAATGGAAGTTATTCTCCTACTCCAACAATTATAGAAGCTGCCATTAGTTTGTTTAATACTCATAATGTTGAAGAAATAACAAGAACGGATGCAGATGCTACCAATCTAAAATTAACGACAAAACTCATATCCGAAACAATCGAATTCGCAAAGGTTAATAAAAAGAAAATAATTTGTTTTGTAACTGGTGTGCCAGGTGCAGGAAAAACATTAGTTGGTTTAAAGGTTGCAACTGAGCATTTAGATAGTTCAAAAGGGAATACAAGTGTGTTTTTATCAGGTAACAAACCATTAGTTGATATATTGCAGGAGGCTCTTACAAGGGATAAAGTTGTTCAAGAAAAGTTAAAAGGGAATAAAATCACAAAAAAATATGCAAGAGAAAGTGTTAAAGCTTTTATACAAATTATACATCATTACAGAGATGAGTATTTAAGAGATCCTAAAGCGCCATATGATCATGTAGCCATTTTTGATGAAGCTCAAAGGGCATGGACAAAACAGCAAACTGTTAAATTCATGCAGCAAAAAAAAGGAATATCAGACTTTGAATTTTCAGAACCTGAATTCTTAATCTCCTGTTTAGATAGGCATCCTGATTGGGCTGTAATAATTTGTTTAGTTGGCGGTGGACAAGAAATTAATACAGGTGAAGCAGGTATATCAGAGTGGTTATTGGCAATCAAAAATAAATTTTCAGATTGGGAAACTAGAATATCTCCAAATTTATTTGATAGTGAATATGCAGCTCAAAATAGAATAAGGGAACTTGAAAAAACTAGTAAAGTAGTTTTTAATGCAGATTTGCATTTATCGGTGTCAATGCGTTCGTATAGAGCGGAATACTTATCAAAGTTAATCAAAGAAATTTTGGATATTGACGAAAACTCAATAGAAACATTTCGTTTAATACAAGATAAATATCCAATTGTAATCACTCGAGATTTAAATAAAGCCAAAGTATGGTTAAAAGAAAAAGCTAGAGGTAGCGAGAGATATGGTATAGTTGTTTCTTCACAAGCTTATCGTTTAAAACCCTTGGCAATTGATGTAAAGACACAAATCAATCATGTAAATTGGTTTCTGGATGGAAAAGATGATGTTAGGTCTTCTTATTTTTTAGAAGATGTTGCTACAGAATTTCAAGTACAAGGGTTGGAATTAGACTGGGCCTGTGTTACTTGGGACGGTGATTTGCGATTCACAGAGGAAGGTTGGAAAACATATTCATTTGTTGGGAATAAATGGCAAAATATTCATAAAGAAGTTAGAAAGAAATATTTGATTAATGCATACAGAGTATTGCTTACCAGAGCAAGACAGGGTATGGTAATAGTTGTTCCAGAAGGAAATATTGAAGACCATACAAGACAGCCAGAATTTTACGATT
>JACMPO010000156.1 GCA_014377455.1 Flavobacterium sp. | reverse complement strand
CTTAAAATTTGACCGTGAATGATATCATTCTCTAATTGATTATTAGCTGCACCAGCAATAACTTTAGCTCTAATTTTACGAACTGTATCGTTATTAATAGTAGCACCAAGTGCACAAGGAGCATAAATATCTACATCAGCGCTGTATAAATCATCTCCTGTAAATACCTCTGCATTATATTTTGATGCTACTTCATACAATTTTTCTTCGTTGATATCGGCAATGATAACTTTAGCGCCTTCTTTTGTCAAATAGTCAACCAAAGTTTCGCCTACGTGTCCAATTCCTTGAACCAATATTTTTTTACCTTCTAAATTTACTGAACCAAATTGTTGTTTTGCAGCGGCTTTCATTCCCATATATACTCCAAAAGCTGTAATTGGAGACGGATTTCCTGACCCACCTCTTTCTTCAGAAATTCCGGTAACATAAGGAGTTACATCTCTTACCAAATCCATATCCGATGTTTCCATCCCAACATCTTCTGCTGTAATATATCTTCCGCTTAATGAATGTACAAATTCACCAAATTTACGCATCAATTCCGGTGTTTTTTGAGTTTTGGCATCACCCCAAATCACCGCTTTTCCACCACCAATGTTTAATCCTGTAATGGCTGCTTTATAAGTCATTCCACGAGAAAGACGCAAAACATCATTCAATGCTTCCCATTCATTAGCATAATTAAACATACGAGTTCCCCCTAATGCTGGTCCCATAACCGAATTATGAATACCAATAATTGCTTTTAAACCTGTATCTTTGTCGTTGCAAAATACAATCTGCTCGTGATCATCAAATGATAATTGTCCAAATACGGGATCCATTTTTTGAAGGTCCTTTCCTGTTGTGAAAGCTGCATTCATATCGTTAATTTTTATAGTGATAAAATTATGAATTTGTCAAAAAGACAAGTCAAAATTACGGAAAAAATAAATATATGTCAATATTTTTAATTAAAAATACTAATTTGGCAATATGAAAGCAAAAATATAAATTAAAAATTGATTAATAATCAAAAAACAAAACTATATCAATACAGAATCTCTTAAAAAATGAAAGAATTACTTTATTTAAACAAATATTTCGTCAAATATAAATACAGCTTTTTACTAGGAATAATTTTCACCATAATTGCTCAAATTTTCATGCTGTTTACCCCTAAACTAATCAGCGAATCTTTCAAGGCCATCGAATCCTTTTCTGAAGACAAAAGCATTGCCCCATCTGTAATTCGTCAAGAGCTCACTTCAAATATTTTATTGATCATTGCCACCACAATTATCGCCGGATTCCTTACCTTTTTGATGAGGCAAACCCTAATCGTTATGTCACGGCATATAGAATTTGATTTAAAAAACGAGGTTTTCAGACAGTATGAAAACTTGTCTCAAAATTTCTATAAAAAGAATCGTACTGGCGATTTAATGAACCGAATAAGTGAAGACGTTTCGAAGGTGAGAATGTATGTGGGACCAGCAGTCATGTATACCATAAACACAATTATACGATTTACAATTGTTATTGTATACATGTATAACGTATCGCCTCGATTAACCCTCTACACCATTCTCCCTTTACCTCTGTTGTCTTATGGGATTTTCAAATTAAGCTCTGAAATTAACACGAGGAGCACCATTTTCCAGCAATATCTATCAAAAGTCTCCAGCTTTACGCAAGAAATATTTTCCGGAATCCGTGTAATTAAGGCATACTCGTTAGAAGAGCAACATCAAAAAAACATGGTGAACCTAGCCAAAGAGAGTAAAAGCAAAAGTTTGAATTTAGCCAAAGTACAATCTTTATTTGGACCGCTAATGCTGGCGCTTATCGGGATAAGTAACTTGGTAGTCATCTATTTTGGAGGTCTAATGTATATTGACGGAACGATTAAAAGTATCGGTACAATCGCTGAATTTATTTTATATGTCAACATGCTTACTTGGCCTGTGGCATCACTAGGATGGGTTTCATCTATGGTCCAAGAAGCAGAAGCTTCACAAAAACGATTGAATGAATTCCTTAAAATTGAACCGGAAATAAAAAATAAAAACCCAAATAAATCCATCATAAACGGCTCCATTTCTTTTGAAAATGTAAGCTACACGTATGAAGACACCAATATAAAAGCACTTCAAAATATTTCTTTTACGGTCACAAAAGGAGAAACTTTGGCAATACTCGGAAAAACTGGTTCTGGAAAATCAACTGTTCTTTCACTTATTTCACGACTCTATGATGTAACTGATGGTAAAATCATAATTGACGATAAAGAAATCAGCTCTTTAAACCTTTTTGACCTGCGGAACAGCATCGGAATAGTGCCGCAAGACGCCTTTTTATTTTCAGACTCGATTAAGAACAACATCAAGTTCGGTAAAGAAGATGCAGGCATGGACGACGTGATTATAGCGGCAAAAAATGCGGTTGTTCATGACAACATTATGGGCTTTAACAAACAATACGATACCATTCTGGGTGAAAGAGGAATAACATTATCAGGAGGTCAAAAACAACGTGTCTCCATTGCGCGAGCCATCATTAAAAACCCACCGATTTTACTGTTTGATGACTGTCTATCAGCTGTTGATACTGAAACCGAAGAAGCTATTTTGAACAACCTAAATGAAATTTGCAAAGACAAAACAACAATCATTGTCAGTCATAGGGTATCGTCGGCCAAAAATGCCAATAAAATCATCATTCTCGAAGACGGAAAAATCATCCAACAAGGGTCTCATAACCAGTTGATAAATCAGGAAGGTTATTATGCTTCACTCTATTTAAAACAACTTTCCGAAAAAGAATTGCTGTAATTGTTGTTTAATAAATATATTTTTAGGATTTTTGATTACGATTTAATAACCATAAATTGACTGAAAGGATTATGAGAGAAAATGACATGTTAGAAAAAGAAGAGATATTTTCTAAAGTTTTAAGAGCTGGAAGAAGAACTTATTTCTTTGATGTGAGAGCTACAAAAGCGGATGATTATTATATTACGATTACAGAAAGCAAGAAATTTACCGAAGCTGATGGTTCCTTTCACTTCAAAAAACACAAAATATATTTGTACAAAGAAGATTTTTCTGCTTTCACTGAAATTTTAGAAGAATTGACTTCTTATGTTTTGAATCACAAAGGCGAAGAAGTAATCTCGGAAAGACACCAAAAAGATTTCAAAAAAGAATATGATTCAAGCAAATTGGAAAAAGATAGTATTCCTTCAGCTTCTAATTTTACCGATATTGAATTCGATGATATTTAAATTGCTATACAAAAACCAAAAATAACTAACCAAAACTAAAAAAGTCTGAAAGTCGGAAGATTTTCAGACTTTTTTTATGAAAAATTGCTTTATCAAAAAAAGAAAGAAGCAGTCTCACAACTTCAGGTTCTTCCTTCTAATTCGTATTTTATACCAGTACTATTTATAAAATAGTCCATCAGTTTATGGTATAATACCGATATAGTATGAAAATAGTCGAATTTTCTTGGACTATATTGAATACATAATCGGTATTACAGGCTTCTATAGTTTTTCCAGATAAGTGATAACATTCTTTTCGATTCGGTCATAAATATTAGAAACATCAGCTTTTACAAATTTTTCACCTAAGATATTTTCATATAATTCGATGTATCTTTCGGAAACTGTTTCGATATATTCGTCGGTCATATTCGGAATTTTCTGCCCTTTTTGTCCTTGAAAACCATTTTCGATCAACCAACGACGTACAAATTCTTTCGACAATTGTTTTTGCTCTTCTCCCCTATCTTGTCTTTCCTGATAGCCTTCGGAATAGAAATAACGTGAAGAATCTGGAGTGTGAATTTCATCAATTAG
>JACMPO010000155.1 GCA_014377455.1 Flavobacterium sp. | reverse complement strand
GAAATTAAAAGAGGGAGAATTAGTAGCGAAGAAGAAAATTGAAGATAAAAAGAAATAAAAAAATATTTAAAATAATAAATTTAGTTTGGTTTAGGGTTTATAAAAAAGCCGTCTCAGAATGTCTGGGGACGGCTTTTTTGTGTATTTTAGTAACCATATCTGTAGGGTCTTTCGTCGAAAGGGGTATCACATTTCATTTCTTTTTTAATGGCAGTTATTCTATTTCTTGGCTTACTCCCAATATTTAATTTGAACATTTCAATTGTAACCTTCGCTCTTTTTTGATTTTCTTCTGATTTTGATGGATTTGGTAAAATCTCACCATTGAATGAATCATATCTAAAAAAATCTTCAAAT
This sequence comes from Flavobacterium sp., assembly GCA_014377455.1. Classification (GTDB taxonomy): domain Bacteria; phylum Bacteroidota; class Bacteroidia; order Flavobacteriales; family Flavobacteriaceae; genus Flavobacterium. The sequence continues at coordinate 2,017 of JACMPO010000155.1, read as the reverse complement.
TGATAATTTTTTTCATCAGGTTTTACCAACGTGACATCATATTTACTGCCTTTTTTGTTACATTCATTGCAAGATGGAAATAGATTAAGATAAGTAAATGCTTCAAGAGGGAACTTCGATTTTGGCTTAAAATGGTCTATTTCAAAACCTCTATCATCTTTTAGTGGATGGCAATCGCAATAGGTACAATGGTCGTTATTACAAAGAAAAAGTGCATCTTTCAATAAATCATATTTCCCATTCCATGACCAAATTGATTTTAATTTCGATGCTTTTTTAGTCAAGTATTCGTCACTCCACCATTCACCAAGCGTAATTTCTTCTTCTAAACTTAGTGGATTTATGCCTCTTTTGAATGCTATCATATTGAAAAATCTTCGGCTAAACTTTTTGATAATTGTCTGAGTTCAAATTGAACATTATTTCGTAATTCGGTACTTCTAAAAGCTAACGTTTTCGCTTTAATTAAAAATTCCTTTTTATCAAAATCTGCCTCTTTTTTGTAGGCTTTTTCTACATCTTTCTGAAAATTTTCAATTTCAATTGTTCTCGGTTCTCCATACATTTGCGTAGGCTCAATATCATAAACTTCATTCAGCACCTCATCAATTGGTTTAGATGTATCAGAAATACTTATCGGTAATTCAACTTTGCATTTGCCTTCAGCATTTAATTTTAACTCATAGATATAAGCTCCATCAATTGAATTTACGATAAAAGGCGAATGTGTGGTAATGAAAATTTGAGCATTTTTGAAGAGTTTTTGTACCACTGGAAGCACTTTTCGCTGCCAAGAGGGGTGTAAATGCACTTCGATTTCATCCAAAAATAATATAAATTCTCTTTCAAAAACGGGTAAGTCATTTTGCCATTTCAAAGCATCCATTCGCATTAATAAATCACCAATCCATGAGATTAAAGAACGTAAACCATCGGGGAGCAAATCAAAATCAAGTTTTTTGCCTTCTACATTAGCTACAATTTTTAAATCTCTATCATAAACAGTCTCAAATTTGATGGTTTGTCCAGTAATTTCATGAATAATTAATTCTATATTTTTAATGTTTTTGTCAAAACGTTCTATACCTTTTTTATCCCCACTCTCACGTGCTAAGGCTCTTTTTGAACTATTTATTGCCAACCATTGATTAAGTGTATAATCGTTTTGGGTAAACGATTTATCAAATTCTAAGGCTTTTTCGAGTGGATTATATTTAGGTTTATCTTTAGTTTCAACATTTTCTTCATGTTCAATGAAACGATAACCTGAATAAGCAAAGGCTACGAAATTATAAATGTAATTATTGGAATACTCTTTTAAAGTAGCTTGAAAAATTTTTTGCTGTCTTTCTGAGATAATTTCATTAAACTTCTTATCCCTAAAAACGTTTACACCTTCTGCTTCAAATCCGTTAAATTTAATTTCTTCTCCATTATCAAAAATGATACTCCCATCTCCGTGTTCATTATTCCCAGTATTCCATCTTTTGTAAAAGTTTTTCTTAAATGTTGAAGAAATTAACGATTTAAATTCTATAAAAGGCTTGACTTCCAACATTTTAATAGCCAATGCCTGCAAAATTGTAGTTTTCCCAGTACCATTTTGACCAGTAAGAATATGAATCTCCGCTTTGTTCTTCTCTTTTTTTTTGGGAAAGACAATGGTTTCATCTTCAAAGACACCAATATGTTTTAATGTTAAACTTCTGATTTTCATAAAATTGAATGTTTGCTTACAAAAATAAGGGAAAATAGAATTGATAATGAATTATTGTGTTTTATTTATAAGCAAATCAATATTAGAACATAAAAAAAGGATTAGAAACAGATTTACATTAATCCGTGTCTAATCCTTTTAATTCGTGTGCCATCAACGATTACCCCACCAATTCCTTCAAGTCTTCATCATTCAATTGTTTCCGAACATCTGCCATTAATAAAAAGCGAGTATAAAGTTTATCTAATTCTGTTTTTTCAAAATCAAAACCAATCAATTGTAAACGATGACGAAGAGCAG
>JACMPO010000154.1 GCA_014377455.1 Flavobacterium sp. | reverse complement strand
TTTGCAGGTGTAGGAAACTCAGTTGTAGAAATCGGTACTACATTAATCTTAATAGTATTAATTTCAAAAATCTTTTTTGCAAAATCATACCAAGAACATTGCCCTTCGTTGCTGAAATTGTAAATACCAAAATTCCCTCGACTGCGCTCAAGATGACTAATTATTTTAACGAGAACTTTTGCTAAATCCACAGCGTTAGTTGGTGTTCCTATTTGATCATTTACTACCGATAGACTTTCTCTTTCGCTAGCTAATCGAAGCATTGTTTTCATGAAATTATTCCCAAATTGCGAATATACCCACGATGTTCTTATAATGAAATATTGATTAAGTAGTTCCTGAATAGCTTTTTCTCCCGCTAGTTTTGTTTGTCCATAAACTCCAGTTGGATTTGTAATGTCATTTTCATTGTAACCTATCGACTTCGCTCGAGATGACAATTTTGCAAGTTCTCCGTCAAAAACAAAATCGGTTGAAATATGCAGTAAAATTGTATCGTGTTTTTTACATTGTAATGCTACATTTTTTGCGCCAACACAATTTATTAAATACGCTTTGTCAGATTCTGACTCAGCTTTATCTACTGCGGTATATGCTGCGGTATTAATACAATAATTGGGTTTGTGTAGATTAAAAATATTTTCTACGTTTTCTAAATTAGTAATATCTAACTCGGAAGAATCGCAAAAAATAAATTGAATTTCAGGATAATTTGAAGCAATAAATTGCAAACTTTGACCCAATTGTCCCTTTGCTCCTGTGACTAAAACTACCATACTACTTTGGATTGCTCGAGCGTGGGTTGCACTTTATCTTTATCTGAAATAATTAATTTATCTAAATCAAATTGCCAATCGATATTAATTTTTGAATCGTTAAAAATAATGCCTCCTTCAGATTGTTTATTGTAAAAGTTGTCGCATTTATAAAAAAAAGTAGCATTATCGCTCAATACTAAAAATCCGTGAGCAAAACCTCTGGGAACAAAAAATTGCTTCTGATTTTCGTCAGATAATATAACTGCTTCATATCTTCCATAAGTTGAGGAATTGGGTCTAATATCTACTGCAATGTCTAAAACTTTTCCTTGAAGCACGCGAACTAGTTTTGCCTGTGCATGTTCGCCACACTGGTAATGTAAACCACGCAAAACACCTTTTGTAGAAAAAGACTGATTGTCTTGAACAAAATGTACAGATTGATTTATTCCTTTTTGAAAAGTGTCTTCGTTAAAACTTTCCATAAAATAACCTCTATCGTCAATGATCACTTTAGGTTCGATGACAAAACATCCTTTTAGTTGGGTTTCAATAAAATTCATATTTTATTCTTCAAGTAAACTCATCAAATGAACTCCATAACCACTTTTAAGTAGCGGTTGTGCTAAAGACTTTAATTGATTTGAATTTATAAAACCCATTTTAAATGCTGCTTCTTCAATCGCTCCAATTTTTAATCCTTGGCGTTCTTCTATTACCTGAACAAATTGTCCAGCCTGCATTAAGGATTGAAAAGTTCCTGTATCCAGCCAAGCTGTACCTCTGTCAAGAATACTTACTTTAAGATTTCCTCTTTTTAAATATTCTTTATTTACATCGGTTATTTCTAATTCGCCACGATGACTTGGTGTAATGTTTGCCGCAACTTCGATTACCGAATTATCATAAAAATAAATTCCTGGAACCGCATAGTTTGACTTTGGATGTTCTGGTTTTTCTTCAATAGAGAGTACTTTGCCTGCTTTATCAAAATCCACAACGCCATAACGTTCGGGATCGTGAACATGATAAGCATAAATAATTCCACCTTCAGGATCACTGTTTGCTTGAAGCAACTCGGCTAAACCTGTTCCATAAAAAATGTTATCTCCCAGAATTAAAGCTACTTTATCGCTACCAACAAATTCTTTTCCTATAATAAAAGCTTCTGCCAATCCGTTTGGGTTTTCTTGGATAGCATATTCAAATCGGCAACCTAATTTTTTTCCGTCGCCCAAAAGTTGTTGAAACAAAGGCAAATCGTGAGGTGTTGATATTATTAAAATCTCGTTAATTCCAGCCCACATAAGTGTTGAAAGTGGGTAATAAATCATTGGTTTGTCATAAATTGGCATCATTTGTTTGCTAACTGCCAACGTTAATGGATGCAATCTGGTGCCTGAACCTCCAGCTAAAATAATTCCTTTCATGATTACGAGTTTTGTTTAGCCAATTGTTTTCTGTAATAATTTCCGAAAATAATAAAGCCAATGTATCCAAAAATTAAAAGTAATGGCAGGACAAGCTTCATTTTATTATTTAATCCTTTATTGTTCTTGATATTAATGGTGATGCTTGTGTCTTTTACTATTTTATCAATAGTTGTTAATTGAGTTCGTAAATAACCGATTTCATCAATTCTAGCATTTTTATTGTTAATCAAATCATTTAATTGATTGTTTTCATTATAGTAAATTAACTTGTCGTTTTTTTGATTATTATTTGTTGCAAATTGATTTAGTAAATTGTCAATTTGTTTAATAACAATGGTATCTTGTTTTATTTTCTCGTTTATATTACTAATATAAATACTTTGATATTTGTTATAATAATCGCTTTTATTTAGATAATTTAATAATGGAGTTATCGTTTTATCATTATCTATTCTGTTGTCTGTAACTATTGAAATTTTGTGACTCGTGTAATTTCTGCTTGTAACAGAATCCTTAATTACTTTAGTAATATCACCATCTTCTGAAAGCAATTTTACTAATTCAAAATTTTGCGTATTTTGAGCATTATTTGCGGTTTTGGCTTCGGCATTGTTAACTAGACTGTAAATGTCAATTATGGGTTTAATCGAAATTGCATTTATTTTATCAAAATTAGAAATTCCAATTTTATTAAAAAAAACTGTATCTTTCTGTGTTAAAGAAGCGTTTATTAAACCAACTTTGTTGTACAAATAATCATTACTTGCAAAATTTGAAGACACTATAATATCGTGTCTGTATGATTGATTTACTTTATCTATAAAATATCCTGCAACAACTCCAGTTATAAATAAACTAATTAAAACAAGTAAATTTTTTTTTAAAAATAAGATAATTCCAAAAATATTATCTGAAATTCCTTCAAAAAAATTTCCTATACTTTTTGAAATCTGTCTTAAATCAATTTCCTGATTATCATCAGTTTTTTGAGGTGTTGCGCTCATATAATTTAAATTATTTTACGTTAAAAATTTGTACTAATATTTTAATAGTAATCAAATAAGTTGGTTTAACTCCAGTTGTTCCTAATCCACCAGAAGCTAATGTGCTTCCGGTTTCCAATGGATTATCTGATGCATAATATGCATATCGTACTTTTACATTTGGATTAATACTTTTCCGAATTTTTGAAGCACTTTGAATTGCTTTTTGGTAATAAGATCCTTCCATTTCTAAACCTATTGCTGCCCAAGTGGAATCGTGAAAAAATTTCAATAAATCTCTGTTTTGAAGTGATGTCCCCAGAACAGTTACCATTGGTCCTGCAAAAACTGAAATGTCATTTCCTTCAAACATCGATGCTGTTAATTCATTTTCAAACGAATAATTATCTGCTGTGCCTTCATTTATATGGGCATTTGGAATCATAATATCACCTTTTCCGCCTTCCAGAATTCCAGCTTTTCCCATTATAGAAACCGATTCTACGTTAAGTAAACTACTAGTTTTTCCTTGTTTATATGGTTTTAATAATTCGTCAATAGTTTCATAAGCTTGTTCGCCAAAGGCATAATCCATTACAATTATTACTGGCTTCTCTGCTCCTATTTTTGCTTTTGGAAATGCTGACTTCGCAATATCTATTTTTGCTGTATCAAATATTTGAACATCAATATTAGTTCCTGAGGTGTCAGGCAAAAAATACATGCCTTGTTGCAACGCTACATTTTCAACTTTACTTCGTAACTCATGAGCACCAGATTTGCTTAATTCTTCGAAAACAAAAAAGTCTGATTTGTCTTTAAATTTATTTTTTAAAACTGATGTTGCAAATATCGAATTCATAACACTGTGCATATTAGCACTGATTATATGAATTGGTCTACCCAACAAATCATTTTGTTTTAAAACTTCTTTAATATTATTTGCCCAAATTTCTCCATGAATGTGATGTCCTAATCGCTCACGCAAAATTGGACTAAATGTAATGGTGCGTTTATTATTATCAACCACTTCTTCGATAGCAATTTTCCCTAACCAGTAAATTACATGTAAAAATCGATCTGGTTTTTCAGACGTTCCAAAAGCATCGTAAATATCAAGAAGTTCGGCAAAAGTTCGTCCCAAAATATTTGCCACATGGGACAAGGCAATTTCTTTTTCTTTAAGAGAAAGTTTCTTGTTTTGTAAAACGGTTTGTTCTAGTTTTTTCCAATCACGAGTAACCTCAACATCAATATCGTCTAGTAAAACGCGATCTTTAATTTTATGTGATTCAATAAAAATAAAGGTTAAATGCGTTAAAATATCATAAATGTCTGATCGTCCTCGGGTAATTTCCACATTCATTTGTTCTTCGTCAATACGATAACAATTTCTGCGACGTTTAGGAGGCACTATTGGTGTAAAATGCGATTTAGAATAACCTTCATCTGATGTTAAATTTATATATCTGCATTCTTCTATACCTACTGGAAGTCGTTCTATAACATATAATAATCCACTCAATTCTACTTTTTCTTCGGCAATACTGCCATAAATTTCTGGTCGAAGCGCAAGTAATGCTTCTCGCAAAGTTTCGCCCGAAACTCCCATTGGTTTATAAAATCCACGGTTAAATAAATGCCTCATTGTAATGTATAACCGTTCGATAGCCGCCGACGATTCTTGCGCTCTAGAACGCGAAATATTTTTTATTTCTTTCATTTTTATTTTTAGTAACCTGCAAATATAGTTTTTTTGAATTAATTGGTTAAAATTAAGTTTATTGCTGGCTCATAAACTAAAATTTTGCTGGCATTACTGCTATTGTCTTTATTAATTTGTTTATTCCATTCACCACCTGAATAGGTGAAAATAAAATCACGTTCGACGTAGTTATACAATACAAAAGGGAAATAAGATATCTTTACTTTGGTTGTATTTGTGTTCTTATCCACAATTAATTGTTCAAGTTTGTTTTTTTCGATAAATAACTTCTCAAAACCTACAAATAATCCAGTTTTTGGCATTTTTAAATTAAAATCGGTTAAGTCGAAAACATTATTTGCTGTTCCTTTTTTAAGTGTAACTATTAAGTTTTTATTGAGCATTTCTTCACTAGGAAATCCTCTGGAATCTACAGTGTAAAAATGCAGTTTTATAGTTGCGTTTTCAACCCGGTTATCAGCAAAAATAGTTACTTTTTTTAAATATTTTGTTTTTTTATATCTGGGGAAATAAGGGAAATATTTCACGTCTATTCGTGGACCATTATCAACCGACTGATAAATTTGACTGTCGGTTTTTCCGATTTCGATTTGCTTGGTTCCAAATCGTTTTACAATGACAACTTCATCTAGTTGATATTCTACTGGTTTTAATAAAACAATTTTTGCATTACCTGTTGCGACACTTTTTTTCTCGAAACCAATGGCATTAAAAATGAGATTTTTAGATTTTTCGTTTATATTAATTTCAAATGTTCCGTCTTCTTGCGAAGTTGAACTACTATTTAGGTTTTGAACCCAAATGTTTACATAAGGAATGGGTTTCCCCGTTAAACTGTCTTTTACAATTCCCTTAATTTGTGCCGTGGCTGAAAAAGTTATGATTGAAATAAGGGCAAATAGTTGTTTCATGAAATTGGTTATTCTGTTTTAATTTTTGTGTACAAATTTTATTTTCTAGCCCTGATCGAGTTTTTGTTTGAGCTCTTATCTTGTCTCGTTCTTAAAAACGAGACAAGATAAAGCGAGTGACGAGAGCAGGAATTGCGCTTTTCGAAAAATCGCTTGCCATTTGCTTCAAATTATTTTTAAATGAGATACAATCGACCTATCGTTAGAAAGTCGTGGTATTTTATTTTGTCCTCCTAATTTGCCAATAGATTTCATATACTGTTGAAATCCGTCTTTTGAAACTCGGGTAATTTTGAGGGTTTGCAATACTTTTCCCTCAATTAAATCATCATAATATGCGTTTTGTTTTCGCATAAAATGGTCAATAGATAACGCAAAATCGTCAAGATTATTGGGTTCGTTTTCAAATTCTATAAACCATTCGTGGTACGGCAATCCGTTTTGAGGATTTATTTGTGGTGCAACAGTAAATTCGTTTACCGTTACCTCGGAATTTGCGATGGTTTCGCTCAAAGCTTGCTCGACTTCTTTGCCAATAACGTGCTCTCCAAAAGCGGAAATGTAATGTTTTATCCTTCCAGAAACGATTACTCGATAGGGTTTTAGGCTTGTAAACTGCACTGTATCGCCAATATTGTACGCCCAGAGTCCGGCATTTGTTGAGATTATTAAAACGTAGTTGGTATTTAGTGAAACTTCGCCAATGGTTAACCGTTTAGGATTTTCTGAAAAAAATTCATCCGATTTTATAAATTCATAAAATATTCCTGAATTTAAAAGTAATAACATTCCTTTTTGAGATTGTGAATCTTGGTAAGCGAAAAAACCCTCTGAGGCTGGAAATAATTCGATAGAATCCACTTTTCGACCTATGAGTTTTTCGAATTTTGAACGATAAGGTTCAAAGTTTACGCCACCATAAATAAATAAATTAAAATTCTTAAATAGCGCTCCAACTGGTTTTTCAGTTTTAAATTGTAATTTTTCAAAATACATTTGAACCCATGACGGAATTCCAGAAATAACTGCCATGTCTTGCGAAATTGTTTCTTCAACAATAGCATTGACCTTAGTTTCCCAATCGTCAATACAATTGGTTTCCCACGAAGGCAATCGATTTTTTTGTAAATATTTAGGAACAAAATGAGCTACAATTCCAGATAATCTGCCAAGTTTTATACCGTTTTTAATTTCTAAAATTGGGCTTCCTTGCAGGAAAATCATTTTTCCAGTTACAAATTTTGCGTTTCCTGTTTCATAAATGTAATTTAAAATTGCGTTTCGTGCCGCTTCTACATGGAAAGGCATCGACTCTTTAGTAAGGGGAATGTATTTTGCCCCAGATGTTGTACCCGATGTTTTAGCGAAATACAACGGTTTTCCTTTCCATAAAATATTTTCTTTTCCAGCTACAACTTTGTCTACATAGGGTTTTAAAGCCTCGTAATCTCGTACTGGAACATGATTTGCAAAATCGTGAACTGTTTTTATTTTATCAAAATTGTGGTCTTTTCCAAATTCAGTATTTTGGGCTTGAGAGATCAAATTTTCAAAAACACGTTGCTGTGTTTCTACAGGATTATTAATCCATTTTTGATTATTAAAATGAATGTAGCTGGCAAATATTTTGGCAAGAATTGGTTTAAAAGCCATTGTTCTATTTTCTTTTCTTGATTTTCTTTTCTTGATTTTTCTTAATTTTCAATTCTTTGTCTGCCACTTCTTTTCGTAATTTGAGCTCTGCTTCAGTAGCTGTGAGTTGTAAATCGGGCAACTTATCTACTGAAATTGCTAATATTGAATCTTTGTTAACCTTTGCATATTCCAAATCGCCATTTAAAACTTTCTTGATGGATTCTAAATAGACCTCATTTTTTTTAATTGCAAAAGCTAAAGAATCTGATTTCAAAGCGAGTTCGGTGACATTTTTTTTGAGTTTTGAAGAGGTATAACCTGGAATATATTCTCGTAAAGGAGTAAATGCGATGATGAAAGTCGTAACCGTAATTATCAATATGGCTCCTATAGTAGCTACTACAAAAACGTTCATTAAAGTAAGTTTTAACGAAAAAATTTCTTCGAACGTATCTTCATTTAAGATAATCAATCGATTTTTAGTGAAGAGACGTTTTTTAAGTAATTTGTTTTTAAGGCGTTTTTCAGACATGGTTTTTGATAGTAAACAAATATATAAAAAAAGGTTGTG
>JACMPO010000153.1 GCA_014377455.1 Flavobacterium sp. | reverse complement strand
GAACAAGAACTTCGACAGTTGTTTATTGAAGAGTTTAAAAAAGAACATACTGATTTATATTTTTCCATTGAAACACCAACAGTTTACAAGTATAGTTTTACTAACGAACTAATGGAAATATGTGTTTCTGAAAAAGGTCAATCTGCACTTATAGATATGTGCGTTTTAAAAAAAGAAAGTGAAACCAGCAATTACACCAGACTCTTAAATATTGAGTTTAAACATAAAAATGCTACCGAAGCCAATATTTCAAAAGACATTTTAAAATTAATGCACGAAGAACAAAATGGGGCTTTTGTGCTGTTGTTGAAGAATACAAATACAGGAACACTCACCAATTCAGCAGACCACAGATTTGGTGTTATTGATAAAGTAATAGATTCTATTCAACACCATTATAAAAACAAAGAGAATTGGAAAGGCGGTAATGAAAAAAGTGTTGAAGTAGTCATTTTATCGCTTGAAGATGGTAAAAAGAATGGAAAACCTTTTATAATGCAACGAACTATATTCAAAACGGAACTAGAAACTTTGGATAAAACTTTAAATAAGTGGAAGAAAGAGGAATTGGAGGATCGTGAATATAATAGCGTTGATTTAATAGAAAAATTGATATTTTAATTAAAAAGTTTCAGTAAAGATTAATAATAATTATGACAATTAAAGATAAAATTTTTTGGTGGCAATCATTACCTTCTATGTGGCAAGAAATTCTACTATTGAATTATTTTATTGAAATCAAACGATTAGAAAAAGGACAAGGAAGATCCATTTTTCTTAGTGAGCCAATGGAGAGCTATAAGCGCTTGTATAATACTAACTTTAATTATAATTCATTTGATATTGATGAAGAACTCATAAACCAAATAGTCAAAATGGATACACTATGTTGTAATGGATATCCCATTAAAAATTTAAAACCCATATACCCACTTAAATTAAAACGACTAGCTATTTGCAAAACAAAAATTAATAAACTTAAAAAAGTCAAGTCATTTTTAGAACTTGAAGAACTTGATGTTGATGATTGCAACATCCATAATTTAAAAGGAATTGAACAATTTAAAAATCTAAAAGTCTTTTTTGCTTGTTCGAATCCGATAACAAATTTGTCACCACTTTCTAATTTAAATAACATTGAAACTCTATGGTTGACAGATTGCGCTATAAAAGATATAAGTCCAATAAATAAACTTAAAACACTTAAGAGGTTAAATTTAAGTGATAATAAAATTGTTGATATAAAAGCACTAAGAGGATTGTTTAAATTAGAGAACATTAATATTGGAAATAACAGGATTTATGATTTAACACCTATCTCAAAAAGAAAACAAATTACCGCTCTGGACATATATGGTAATAAAATTTCCAACTTATCAGACTTAAAAGAATTGATCAACTTGCGGGCATTATATGCTAACTACAATTTCATAGCTAATATTGACGATCTAAAGCATTTAAAAGAATTGAAGTATTTGCATTTAAGTGAAAACAAGATAAAGGATTTAGACCCCATAAAAAATTTAAACAAACTAGAGGCACTATATTGTTTCCAAAATTTAATTGAAAGCATAAAACCATTATATAATTTGACTGGTTTAAAGTCATTAAATTGTCATTCTAATTTAATTCCTAAAGAAGAAAT